>NZ_JAVGCZ010000057.1:0-16743 GCF_052928425.1 Glutamicibacter sp. BSL13 | reverse complement strand
CGCAGGATCGAACCCTTCACGCTGGCGATGTCCACCACGACCGCCGTCGGGAACTCCAGCAGCGCCTGGGCCACCAGGTCCGCGGTGACATCCGGCGGCGCGCCGATGACCACCAGTTCCGGGGCGATGCGCTGCCCGGCCTGCAGGATGGTGCCCGCGCCGATGTCCTGGGCGACCCCGGCGGCCGAGGGGGAAATGTCGCGCAGGTAGACGCCCACGCCCTTGGCGCGCAGCCCCAACCCGACGCTGGTGCCCAGCAGCCCGGTTCCGATCACCAGCACCGGGCCGGCGAGATGCGAAGTGTTCATGTTCCTAGTTCCGCTTGTCCAATCCTGCCTGCGCGTCCCGCCGGGCGGGCGCTGCCTGCCGGTGGGACGCCTCGAATCGTCCTAGAGCCCGACCATGGCCATCAGGTGGCCAACTTCCTGCTTGCCCAGCGGCCGGATGGTGCCCTGCTTCTGGTCCCCGAGCTGGATCGGGCCGATGGACACGCGCACCAGGCGCTGCACCGGGTGGCCGACCGCGTCGAACATCCGGCGCACGATCCGGTTGCGCCCGGAGTGCAGGGTGACCTCGACCATGACCCGGGTGGGGGTCATGTCGATGATGCGGAACTCGTCCACCGAGGCCCAGCCGTCCTCCAGCTTCACGCCCTCGCGCAGCTTGTTGCTCACGCCCTTGGCCAGCGGGCCGTCGACCTGCACCAGGTAGGTCTTGGGGACCTCGTACTTCGGGTGCTGCAGCCGGTTGGCCAGCTCCCCGTCGTTGGTCAGGATCAGCAGGCCCTCGGTCTTGTAGTCCAGCCGGCCCACATGGTAGAGCCGCTGGTTGGTGTGCTCGTTCTTGAAGTAGTCGCTGATGGTGCGGCGGCCCTCCGGGTCCTCCATGGTGGAGACCACGTGCTTGGGCTTGTTGAAGACGTAGTACTTGTGGGCGGTGTTCACCTGCACGCGCATCCCGTCGACGTGGATCACGTCGCGTTCCGGGTTCACCCGGGCACCGAGTTCGACCACCAGTTCCCCGTTGACCTCAACGCGGCCCTCGGTGATCATTTCCTCGCAGGCGCGGCGGGAGGCGACCCCGGCGTTGGCCATCACCTTCTGCAGGCGCACGCCCTCGGTGGATTCACCCTGGGCGGCGCGGCGGTTCTGCGCCTCGGCGCGGGCGGCGGCCCGGGCACGCTGGGTGGGACGGGCGTAGTCGCCCTTGATGGTGCGGTTGTACGGGTCCTTGCCGTAGGCGCGTTCGGCGTTCTTGCGCGGGGCGGCCGACTCGTTCTTGCTGCGTCCGGCCCCCTGACGGGCTGCCGGCTTGCCGCCGGGCTTGCCGGAGGCGCCGGGCTTGCCGGAGAACTTGCCCCCGGAGCGGGCGCCAAACTGGTTGCCGCCGGTCGGTTTGCCGCCGGACTGGGACCGGTTCCGGCCCCCACGCGGGTTGCGGGGGGTGGATGAACCCTTGTTCATGTCGAATCTTCCCTTTGCTCTTGCGTTGCACGTGCTG
The DNA here is from genome assembly GCF_052928425.1 of Glutamicibacter sp. BSL13. Taxonomy (NCBI): domain Bacteria; kingdom Bacillati; phylum Actinomycetota; class Actinomycetes; order Micrococcales; family Micrococcaceae; genus Glutamicibacter; species Glutamicibacter sp. BSL13. Next base: position 15,243 of record NZ_JAVGCZ010000057.1, on the reverse strand, counting down.
CTGCCCCGCCCAGGTGGCGGCGCATCGCGACCAGGGGCAACGGCACCGGGGCGTTGACCTAGTCGTCGAAGGTTGCCGAATCCAGCGATTCGAGGTCCGCGACACCGGGCAGGTGCGGGGACAGGGGCGGCAGCTCATCCAGGCTGGACAGGCCCAGCCGCTCCAGGAAGTACTCCGTGGTCTGGTAGAGCGCTGCTCCGCCGTCGCCCACTTCCGGATAGTGCGCGATCAACCCCCGGTTCAGCAGTGTGCGCACCACCGAGTCGACGTTGACCCCTCGAATCGCCGATATCCGTCCACGTGAGACCGGCTGTCGGTAGGCGATGACAGCCAGGGTTTCCAGGGCCGCCTGGCTCAGGCGCGCTGTTTGCCCATCGAGAACATAGCTGGAGACGAAATCGGCATAATCGCGACGCGAATAGATGCGCCACCCGGAGGCGACGCGTCGAAGTTCGAATCCGCGCGGACGATCCCTACTATCATACTCGCTTGCCAGCGCCCGAAGGGCCTGAGTGATACGGATCTCCGAAACCTCGAAGATCTGCGCCAAACGCTGTTCTGACACGGGCTGATCGGCGACCATCAGCACCGCCTCCAGGCCCGCGGGCAGCCCGCCGGGCAGCTGGTCGATCGCAGCCGACTCATCCATGGACCGGCTCCAGCGACTCCTGCGGCGCGCGCCCGGCACCACCGGCGGACGTGGCGTCATCGGGCATCGCGCCCTGGGTCGGCTTGGTGTCTCCGGGTTTGGCGTTGTCCCGGGGGTCGGTATTGTCCCCGGCTGCGGTGCCGGTGTAGTCATCCTCCATGGCCGCGGCGTCCAGCTCACCGTCCTGGGTCAGCTGCACCACCAGGGGCGCCAGCGGGGCCGGCTGCCGGAAGCTGATCGCCTTCTGCCGGAACATTTCCAGCAGCGCCAGAAAGCGCACCACGACCACCAGCTGGCTTTCGGCGTCGGCCACCAGCTGGGTGAAGTCCAGGCTGCCGCGCTCGGTGAGCATCCGGTGCATGGTCTCGGCTTCCTGACCGATCGTGACATTCGCCCCGTGCAGGTGGGAGATCCCCACTTCGGTCTCCGGCTCGGGTTTCGGGGCCAGGCCCTGGCGGGCGATCTGGGCGAACTGCTGCGGGGTGATGTTGAAGATCAGCTCGGGCAGCAGCGCCGCGAAGTGCGGCTCCAGGGGCACCTCGCGCGGAATGTGCGCGGATTCGGCGTCGTAGTGGTCGCCCAGCACCGCGGCCGCCTCCTTGAACGCCTTGTACTGCAGCAGCCGGGCGAAGAGCAGGTCCCGGGCCTCAAGCAGTTCGAAGTCCTCGTCGTCGGCCATTTCCCCGCGCGGCAGCAGCCGGGCGGCCTTCAGGTCCAGCAGCGTGGAGGCGACCACCAGAAATTCGGTGGTCTCATCCAGCATCTTCAGCCCGTCGCCGGGCTGGGCCTGCAGGGCGCGCAGGTAGGCGATGAATTCGTCGGTGACCTCGGCGAGCGCCACCTCGGTGATGTCCAGCTCGCGCTTGGTGATCAGGTGCAGCAGCACGTCGAACGGCCCGTTGAAGTTGGCCAGCTCCAGGTGGAACCCGCTGCCGCCGGCGGCGGGCTCCTGACTCCGCTCGTCGCCGGCTGGCGCATGCGTGAGCGTGGCGGTCATTACGGGGCGCCGCCGCGGTAGATCAGTTCCTTGGCCAGGTTGCGGTAGGACTCGGCGCCGGGGTGGTTCGAGGCGTAGGAGGTGATCGGTTCGGCGGCCACGTTCGCGTCGGCGAACTTGATGGTGCGCTTGATCACGGTTTCAAACAGCTTTTCCCCGAATGCCTCGTCCAGCCGGCCGATGACCTCGCGGCTGTGCAGCGTGCGGGCGTCGTACATGGTGGCCAGCACCCCGTCGACCTCCAGCATCTGGTTCAGCCGGTCCTTGACCTTGTCGATGGTCTCCATCAGCAGCGCCACCGCACGCAGTGCGAAGAACTCGGCGGTCAGCGGGATGATTACCCCGTGCGCGGCCGTCAGCGCGTTGATAGTCAGCAGCCCCAGGGAGGGCTGGCAGTCGATGAGCACCACGTCGTAGTCGTCGATCACCTCGCGCAGCGCCCGTTCCAGGGCCTGCTCGCGGGCGACCTCGTTGACCAGCTGCACCTCGGCGGCGGAAAGGTCGATGTTCGCCGGCAGCAGGTCGATGTTCGCCACCTCGGTGGTGCGGATCGCGTCGCGGATCCCGGTGTTGCGCTCCATCAGCACGTTGTAGACGGTCACGTCCAGCTCGTGCGGGTTCATCCCGAAGCCGGCCGACAACGCACCCTGGGGGTCGAAGTCCACCAGCAGCACCTTGCGGCCGTATTCGGCCAGCGCCGCGGCCAGGTTAATGGTCGAGGTGGTCTTGCCCACCCCGCCCTTCTGGTTGACCATCGCGATGACCCGGGCCGGACCGTGCGACGGCAGCGGCTCGGGTTCGGGAAAATCGGTCAGCGGCTTGCCGGTGGGTCCCACCGGCTTTGGTTCCTTGAGCATTCCTGCCCCGCGGATCTTGCCCTGTTCCTCGCTCACGATTGGCGAACCACACTTCCCATTCGGATCGGTCATTTGCTTGTCTACAGGTTATCGCCCGACGTGGTGCATTTAGGGGAATTTCCCCTCTTGCACGGCGAGCCTTGACCTTGAACCTTAACTCAAATGCTGTATATACGCTGAAGATCCCAAAGAGCGGCGCTGCCCGGCGCCGCGGCGGGAGTCCGGCCGCAAACCCGCGCCCGGCCTCCCCGGTCCCTGCGCGCGCCCCGGCCCAGGTGGCCGGACCGGTTAAACGGAACAACGCCCCGCCGGGTGGCGGGGCGTTGTCCGGGTGACGCCGATCACCGGCGTGGCGCCGGTCCCCATGGCGCCGGAGGCTTCATCCAGCGCGGCCCCTAGTGGGCGTCGGGGTTCAGGCTCAGCTCATCGAACGGACGCTGGCCCGAGAGCACTGCGCGGGCCTGCTGCGCGTCCAGCTCGCCTGTCCACTTGCCGATCAGCAAGGTGGCCACGGCGTTGCCGGTGAAGTTGGTCAGCGCGCGGGCCTCGGACATGAACTTGTCGATGCCCACGATCACGCCCATGCCGCCCAGCAGTTCGGGCTTGTGCGCCTGCAGCCCGGCGGCCAGCGTGGCCAGCCCTGCACCGGTGACCCCGGCGGCGCCCTTGGAGGCGATGATCATGAACACCAGCAGGCCGATCTGCTGGCCCAGGCTCATCGGCATATCCATCGCGGTGGAGATGAACAGCGCCGACATGGTCAGGTAGATGGCGGTCCCGTCCAGGTTGAAGGAGTACCCGGTCGGCACGGTGATGCCCACCACCGGCTTGGACACCCCGGCATGCTCCATCTTGGCGATCAGCCGCGGCAGGGCCGATTCGGAGGAGGAGGTGGAGAAGATCAGCAGGTACTCGCGGGCCAGGTACTTCAGCAGCGCGAAGATGTTCAGCCCGGTCACCAGGCGTAGCATGCTGCCCAGGATCACCACGATGAACAGCGCGCAGGTCAGGTAGAACGCGCCCATCAGGATGGCCATCGAACCGATCGCGGCCCACCCGGTGGCACCGACCACCGCGGCGATCGCACCAAAAGCGCCGATCGGGGCCGCCCACATGATCATCATCATGATGCGGAAGACCACCAGCTGGATGTTCTTGATCGCGGTGAGCACCGGCTCACCGCTCTTGCCCATGGACTGCAGGGCGAAGCCCACGAAGATGGCCAGCACCAGGGTGGGCAGCACCGGGATGTCCCCGGGGATCATGCCCAGCAGGAAGGCGACGGTCGGGTTCTCCCCGGCCGCGGTGCTCGGGTCGTAGGGCTTGAGCTCCAGGCCCTCACCGGGGTGGATGATGTTGCCCACCACCAGCCCGATCGCCAGCGCGAACGTGGACATCACCAGGAAGTAGATCATCGCCAGCCCGCCGACCTTGCCCACGGTCGCGGCCTTGGCGATCGAGCCGATGCCCAGCACGATGGTGCAGAAGATCACCGGGGCGATGATCATCTTGATCAGCGCCACGAATCCTGTGCCCAGCGGCTTGAGCGCCTTGCCCAGCTCCGGGGCGATGAGCCCGACGGCGGCACCCAGCACCACGGCGGCGATCACCATGATGTACAGCCAGTGGGTGCGGTCCTTCTTCTTCGGGGGCGCGGAGTGCGCCTGCGGGGTTTCGTCGATGACAGCCATGTTCACTCCAGGATCTGCAAGGGTTTGCTCCACCGCCACGGCACTGTGGCCGGCGGAGGGAAGTTCGTCACATCCATGGTGCGCGGTACAGTGATGTCCGTCTCCCTTGTGTTCATATTGTTCACATCACGTTTACCGGTGAACCCGCGCGGCGCTGGCGGCCAGGGTCCGCGCGGCGCCCGCGGCACGGCGTTTTCCGCCCGCCCTGCGGCCCCGGGGAACCGGGTCCCGGGTGCGGGCCTTGAGGCGGTGGCGGTACGCACGGCGTCTTGCATCCGCCCCGTCGGACGGCGCAATCTGTTCACAGACCGGTTTTCCCACGAAGAGGTGCCCATGCCCGCTGTCCCTGGCCTGCCGCGCGCCGCCGGCGACCTGCGCCGGCTCAACCGCGACGCGTGGACGTTCGCCGCCCGCATCTTCGCGGTGCAGATGCTGCTGGTGCTCATCGCGGTGCTGGCCCTGGCCTGGTTCGGCATCGCCCACCAGCGCACGGTGATCCTGCAGGACCGCCGTGACCTGGTCACCACGGTCTCCCTCTCCCTGGCCGGGGACCCGTTCGTGCGCAGCGAGCTGGCCGGAAAGGATCCGGCAACGCGGCTGCAGCCGTTCACCACCAGCGTGCTGGAGGAGACCAGCACCATCGACTTCATCACGATCATGACCCCCGAGGGGGTGCGCCTGACGCACCCCGATCCCCGGCAGCTGGGCGGCACCTACCTGGGCACCATCCCCACCGAGGCGCACTCCCACGTCGAACAGTTCACCGGGACGCTGGGCCCCTCGGTGCGCGCGATCGCCCCGGTGAACGATGAGCAGGGCCGCACCCTGGGCTGGGTGGCGGTCGGGGTGACGGTGGCGAACCTGGAGAACACCTACCGCAGCCAGCTGCCCAAGCTGCTGGGGCCCAGCGCGGTGGTGCTGGCGCTGGGGGCGGCCAGCTCCTGGTGGTTCTCCAAGTACATCCAGCGCGCCACCCTGGGCTTTGGCCCGCACGGGCTGCGCCGGCTCTACGCGTTCTACTTCTCCGCGCTGCATTCGGTGCGCGAGGGGCTGCTGCTGATGGACCGCACCCAACGGGTGGTGCTGTACAACGATGAGGCGGCCCGGCTGCTGGGCCTGCCCGCCACTCCCCCGCCCGACGGGTTTGGGATCGAGCAGCTGGGGGTGCCCGAAAGCCTGCGCGAGCTGCTCTCCAGCGCCCGCTCGGCGCGCGATGAGATCCACGTGACCGCCAGCAGCGTGGTCGCGGTCTCCAAGGTTTCGGCCCGGGCCACCCAGCCGGAACTGCTGCGCCGGCGCCGGATGCTGCCGCTGCGCTGGCTGGCCACGACCCCGTTCACCGGAGTGGTGGTCACGCTGCGGGACCTGACCGAGGTGCAGGAGATGACCGGGGAGATCCAGTCGCTGAAGACCTTCGCCACCGCGCTGCGCGCCCAGACCCACGAACACGCCAACCGGCTGCACACGATCGCCACCCTGATCGAGAACGGCCGGGAGCAGCGGGCGCTGGACTTCGCGCTGGCCGACCGGCAGGGCTCCCAGGCGCTGACCGACCTGGTGGTGGGCAGCATCGACGACGCCTACCTCTCCAGCCTGCTGGTGGCCAAGGCCGCGCAGGCGCACGAGCGCGGGGTGCGTTTGGAGATCTCCGCCTCCGGCACCGTGCCGCCGGACTGCTTCAAGGCGACCGACCTGATCACGATCGTGGGCAACCTGCTGGATAACGCGCTGGATGTCTCGGTGGGCAGCGACGCCGCCACGGTCTGGGTGGAGGTGGTCGGGCTGCCCGATGAGCTGCTGATCTCGGTCGCGGACTCCGGGCCGGGCATCGAACCGGAATTCCTCAAGGACCTGATGCGCTTCGGGGTCAGTACCAAGGGCGGGCAGGTGCCGCGCGGGCTGGGGCTGGCGCTGGTGCAGCAGGCGGTGCTGCGCCTGGGCGGGAGCATCACGGTGGATAATGATGCCGGGGCGATCTTCACCGTCGCCCTGCCGCTGCCCGCCGCCCACGGCGCCACGGGCACCGCGGGCACCGAACCGAGCACAAAGGACGAGCAATGAATCGCGCGCCTGGCGCACCGCAGGCCGAACGGGGCCTGAAGGTCCTGGTGGTGGACGATGAGCCGGAAACCGCCGCAGCCCACCGCGACTTCATCGCCCGGGTGGACGGGTACTGGACCGGGGCGGTGGCCGGCAATGGGCAGCAGGCCCTGGCGCTGCTGGCCCAGGCCCGGGACGCGGCAGAACCCTACGACCTGGTGCTGCTGGACATGACGCTGCCGGATCTGCACGGGATCGACGTCGCCCGCCGGATCCGCGGGCAGGGGCTGACTCTGGGGATCATCGCGATCACCGCGGTGCGCGACCTGGAGGTGGTGCGTTCGGCGGTGGCCAGCGGGATCACCCAGTACCTGATCAAGCCGTTTTCCTTCGCGGCGTTCGCGGAGAAGCTGGCCAACCACCGCCAGTTCGTGGACAGCATGCACTCCTCCGGGGCGGAGACGACCCAGGCGAACATCGACCACGCGTTCTCCGCGCTGCGCACCAGCGAGCGCGCCCAGCAGCTGCCCAAGGGGCTGATCCGCCAGACCCTGGAGCAGATCAGCGGATTCCTCGCCGGGCAGCGGGGCCGGGCCTATTCGGCCACCGAGCTGGCCGCGGCGCTGGGCATTTCCCGGGTCACCGCCCGGCGCTACCTGGAGCACCTGGCCGACACCGGCCAGCTGCTCAAGCAGCCGCGCCACGGCAGCCGCGGCCGGCCCGAATACGAGTACCGTTCGGCCTAGCCGCTCAGGCGGGGTCCTGGGGGCGCAGCAGCGGGATCAGCTCCTGGATCACCTGCGGGTCCTCGATCGTGGAGGGCACCTGGTAGTCCTGCCCGTCGGCGATCTGGCGCATGGTCTTGCGCAGGATCTTGCCCGAGCGGGTCTTGGGCAGCGCCGCGACGATCTTGACCTCCCGGAAGTCCGCGACCGGCCCGATCCGCCGGCGCACCATGTCCACCACTTCCCCGCGCAGCTGCTCGGCGCCGATCCCCGCCCCGGACTTGAGCACCACGTACCCGACGGGGCGCTGGCCCTTGAGCGGGTCGTTGACCCCGATGACCGCGCATTCGGCCACGGCCGGGTGGCTGGCCAGCACCTGCTCCATCGCCCCGGTGGACAACCGGTGCCCGGACACGTTGATCACGTCATCGGTGCGCCCCATCACGAACAGGTACCCGTCCTGGTCGATGTAGCCCGAGTCCCCGGTCAGGTAGTAGCCGGGCTGCTGGGCCAGGTAGGTGTCGATGAAGCGCTGGTCGTTGCCCCACAGGGTGCTCAGCGCCCCGGGCGGCAGCGGCAGCTTGATCAGGATGTTGCCCTCCTGCCCGGCCTGCACCGCTGCGCCCAGCCCGTCGCGGATCTGCACGTTGAACCCGGGCACCGGGGTGGAGGGCGAACCGGGCTTGCGTTCCATGGCCGCCAGCCCCAGCGGGTTCGCGGCGATCGGCCAGCCCGATTCGGTCTGCCACCAGTTATCCACCACCGGGATGCCCAGCAGCCGCTGCGCATAATGGTAGGTGTCCGGGTCCAGCCGCTCCCCGGCGACGAACAGGGCGCGCAGGCTGGACAGGTCGTGCCTGGTCAGCAGCCCGCCCTCCGGATCCGCCCGGCGGATCGCGCGCAGCGCGGTGGGGGCGGTGAACATGGTGGTGACCCGGTGCTGGGCGATGATCCGGCCAAACACCCCCGCGTCGGGGGTGCCCACCGGCTTGCCCTCGTAGAGCACCGTGGTCGCTCCGGCCAGCAGCGGGGCGTAGACGATGTAGGAGTGCCCCACCACCCAGCCCACGTCGGAGGCGGTGAACATCACGTCCCCGGGCTTCACGTCGAAGATCGCACCCATCGAGTAGGCCAGCGCGGTCGCGTACCCGCCGGTGTCCCGCACCACGCCCTTCGGCGCCCCGGTGGTGCCCGAGGTGTACAGCACGTACAGCGGGTGGGTGCTGGGCACCGGAACCGCCTCGGCCGGCGGCGCGTCGGCGGCCAGGGTGTCCCAGTCCAGCCAGTTTTCCCCGCGCCCGGTGTACTCGGCCAGCTGGTGGGTGAAGCCCTCACGCTGGGCGACGATGACATCGCGCACGCTGCCCGGGGCCAGGTCCAGCGCCTCGGCCACCGCCGGCAGGTACTCCACCTTGCGACTGGGTTCGATCCCTCCGCTGGCGGTGATCACCGCGACCGGGGTGGCGTCCTGGATCCGCGAGGCCAGCTCGCGCGGCGCGAACCCGCCAAAGACCACCGAGTGGATCGCCCCGATCCGGGCGCAGGCCAGCATCGCGATCACCGCCTGCGGGATCATCGGCAGGTAGATCAGCACCCGGTCCCCCACGCCGATCCCGCGGGCGGAGAGCACCCCGGCGAAGCCGGCGACCTCCTCCAGCAGCCGCGCGTAGCTGTAGGTCCGGGTGGTGCCCAGCATCGCCGAGTCGTAGATCAGTGCCGCGGCCTCCCCGCGCCCGGCCGCCACATGCCGGTCCAGCGCGGAGACGGTCAGGTTCAGCATCCCGTCCGGGAACCAGGAGTACAGCGGGGCGCGGGAGTCATCCAGTGCCGTGCGCGGGGCGTGCTGCCAGTCGATGGCCGCGGCCTGCTGGAGCCAGAACGCCCCGGGGTCCTGGACCGCTGCGGCGTATGCCTGCCGGTATGCCTGTGCCATGCGTGCTCCTTGTGTGTTGTGTTCCCGGTGCCGGTTCCCGCCGGTGCGGGGCGGTGCCGGGGGCTGCCTTTCAATGGGCCCGGTGGGCCCGGCGGTTCCGGTGGTTCCAGTGGTTATGGATCAGCGCGGCCGGGCGATGACCTCCCCGCCGCGCTGAAGCGCAGGGCCCGGCGGACGATCCCGCATCCGCCTGCCCCGCTTGGGCTACAGCCTATGATCCAGCTCACCCACATTCAAGGGTTGTGTATACATAAAATCCGAAATTTACGGAAGATTACCGGAACTTTCGCCGCTTGTTCCCGATCCGTGTATACACTGGGGGTATGCGAGCCAGCGAAAAAGCCTACGAGATCCTGCGCCGGGACATTGTTGAATGGCGCATGAGTCCGGGCACCGTGCTGGCCGAAGTCGAGCAGTCCGCCCGGCTGGGCGTCTCGCGCACCCCCGTGCGCGAAGCCCTGGCCCGGCTGGTCGCCGACGGGCTGGCCGTGCAGCAGCGCGGGCGCGGCACCGTGGTTTCCGAGGTCTCCGTCGAGCACCTCGATGACCTGTTCACGCTGCGCCGGGTGCTGGAGTGCGAGGCCGCGCGCCTGGCCTGCCGCAGCGAGCTGGCCCCGGCCTTTGCCGAACTGGCCGACCAGTTTGAGCGGGCCGCCGCCGGGTTTGACCCCTCCGGACCGCCACCCAACGGTGAGCGGATCGGCGCCGATGAGTACTACCGGCTGGTGGCGCGCCTGGATGAGCTGGGCGATGAGGCCGCGGACAACGGCTACCTGGGCGCGGCGCTGCGCAACCTGCGGGTGCACCTGCAGCGGGTGCGGCGCCTGGCCAAGGACCACCCGGCCCGGCTGCGCGCCTCGGCCGCGGAGCACGCCGCGATCGCCCGGGCGATCGCGGCTCGCAATGCGGAGCTGGCCGCGGCGGCCACCACCGTGCATCTGCACCAAAGTTTTGACCACATCATCAAGCATGCAACCGAGCTGAAAGGCAACCATGATTAATCATCCCGTGCGTGTGTACCGTTCCGAGGAAAACCTGGCCCGCGAGGACCAGCTGGCCCACAAGATCGCGGTGGTTGCCGCCGACCCGGTGGAGGTCACCGACGAGGTCAAGGAGATGATCATCAACCGGATCATCGACAACGCCTCGGTCGCCGTCGCCTCGCTGAACCGCGGCCCGATCATCGCCGCCCGCGCCCAGGCGCTGACCCACGCCCCCTCCAACGGCGGGGCCGGGGCGACAGTGTTCGGCATCGAGCAGAAGGTCTCCCCCGAATGGGCCGCCTGGGCCAACGGGGTGGCGGTGCGTGAACTGGACTACCACGACACCTTCCTGGCCGCTGACTACTCGCACCCGGGTGACAACATCCCCCCAATCCTGGCCGTCGCCCAGCACACCGGCGCCTCCGGGCACGACCTGATCCGCGCGATCGCCACCGGCTATGAAATCCAGGTGGACCTGGTCAAGGCGATCTGCCTGCACAAGCACAAGATCGACCACGTCGCCCACCTGGGCCCGTCGGCCGCCGCCGGCATCGGCACCCTGCTGGGCCTGGATGTGGAGACGATCTTCCAGGCCGTGGGCCAGGGCCTGCACACCACCACCGCTACCCGCCAGTCCCGCAAGGGCGAAATTTCCACCTGGAAGGCGCACGCCCCGGCGTTCGCCGGGAAGATGGCGGTGGAGGCCGCGGACCGCGCCATGCGCGGACAGACCTCCCCGGTGCCGATCTACGAGGGCGAGGACGGGGTCATCGCCTGGCTGCTGGACGGGCCCGACGCCGCCTATGAGGTGCCGCTGCCGCAGCCCGGCGAAGCCAAGCGCGCGATCCTGGACACCTACACCAAGGAGCACTCGGCCGAGTACCAGGCCCAGGCGTGGATCGACCTGGCCCGCAAGCTGCACCGCGAGCACCCGGAGGCCACCGACCCGAAGAACGTGGCATCGATCCTGATCAAGACCAGCCACCACACCCACTACGTGATCGGCTCGGGCGCGAACGACCCGCAGAAGTACGACCCGAGCGCCTCGCGCGAAACCCTGGACCACTCGATCCCGTACATCTTCGCCGTTGCCCTGCAGGACGGGGCCTGGCACCACGTGGACTCCTACGCCCCGCAGCGCGCGGCGCGTCCGGACACGGTGGAGCTGTGGCAGAAGGTCACCACCGAGGAGGACCCGGAGTGGACCCGGCGCTACCACTCGCTGGACATCGCCGAGAAGGCGTTCGGCGGGTCCGTTGAGATCACCCTGGCCGACGGCACCGTGATCACCGATGAGATCGCCGTGGCCGACGCCCACCCGCTGGGCGCCCGCCCGTTCGCCCGCGAACAGTACATCCACAAGTTCCGCACCCTGGCCCAGGGGCTGGTCCAGGAGGCGGAGATCGAACGCTTCCTGGCAGCCGTGCAGCGCCTGGACGAACTGGGCGCCGGGGAGCTGGACCAGCTGAACATCCTGGCCGCCCCCGGGGTCATCGACGCCGCCAACGCACCGAAGGGCCTGTTCTAATGCTGTACTCCACCCGCACCCCCGCCCAGAAGCGGATCGCGCTGCGTGAAATGCTCACCGCCGGGGCCGCGCGCCAGTTCCCCGGCGCGTTCAACCCGCTCTCGGCGCGGCTGATCGCGGAGAAGGGGTTCGACGGGATCTACATCTCCGGGGCGGTGCTGGCCAACGAGCTGGGCCTGCCGGACATCGGGCTGACCAGCCTGAGCGAGGTGGCCACCCGGGCCGGGCAGATCGCCCGGATGAGCGACCTGCCGGCGATCGTGGATGCGGACACCGGGTTCGGGGAGCCGATGAACGTGGCCCGCACCATCCAGGAGCTGGAGTACGCGGGGCTGGCCGGGTGCCACATTGAGGACCAGTTCAACCCCAAGCGCTGCGGGCACCTGGACGGGAAGAACGTGGTGGACACCGGCACCATGCTCAAGCGCATCGCCGCGGCCGCCGACGCGCGCATCGATGAGAACTTCCTGATCATGGCGCGCACCGACATCCGCGCCGTGGAGGGCCTGGATGCGGCGATCGACCGGGCCAAGGCGATGGTCGACGCGGGGGCGGATGCGATCTTCCCCGAGGCGATGAAGGACCTGGGCGAATTCGAGGCGGTGTGCAACGCGGTGCAGGTGCCGGTGCTGGCGAACATGACCGAGTTCGGCAAGTCCGAGCTGTTCACTCGCCAGGAGCTGGCCGACGCCGGGGTGGCCATGGTGATCTACCCGGTCACCTTGCTGCGCAGCGCGATGGGTGCGGCCGAGCGGGTGCTTAACGCAATCGCCGAGGAGGGCACCCAGCAGCGCGAAGTGGATAGGATGTTAACCAGGTCACGTCTGTACGAGCTGGTCGACTACGAGGCGTACAACCGATTCGACACCGGGATCTTCAACTTCCAGGTCCCGGGGCTGGACATCGAATCGAACAACGCGGACCTGTAGCACCGCCGCCGCGCACCTGCACCGAAAACGACAGGAGTTTGAATATGACCACTACCGAGGAAATCAAGAAGGGCCTGGCCGGGGTCGTGGTGGACTACACCGCGATCTCCAAGGTCAACCCGGACACCAACTCGCTGCTCTACCGCGGCTACCCGGTCCAGGATCTGGCGGCCACCAAGTCCTTCGAGGAGGTCGCCCTGCTGCTGTGGAGCGGGGAGCTGCCCAGCGAGAGTGAGCTGACCGAGTTCTGCGCCTACGAGCGGGCCAACCGCTCGCTGGATCCGCGGGTGAAGGCGGCGATCGACCTGCTGCCCACCGACTGCCACCCGATGGACGTGGGGCGCACCGCGGTTTCCGTGCTGGGGGCGAACAACCCGCTGGCCGAGGACTCCTCCCCCGAGGCGGAGCTGCGCAAGGCCAAGGAGCTGTTCGCCGCCTTCCCCGCCGTGGTCGCCTACGACCAGCGCCGCCGCCGCGGGCTGGAGGCCATCGAGCCGCGTGAGGACCTGGACTACTCGCAGAACTTCTTGTGGATGACCTTCGGCGAGGAGGCGGCCCCCGAGGTCGTTGACGCGTTCCGGGTCTCCATGGTGCTCTACGCCGAGCACTCCTTCAACGCCTCGACCTTCACCGCCCGGGTGATCACCTCCACGCTCTCGGACCTGCACTCGGCGGTCACCGGGGCGATCGGCGCGCTGAAGGGCCCGCTGCACGGCGGGGCCAATGAGGCGGTCATGCACACCTTCGACGAGATCGGCATCGACAAGGACGAGTCGCGCGAGGCCGCCGCCGCGCGCGCCAAGGCCTGGATGGAGCAGGCGCTGGCCGAGAAGAAGAAGGTCATGGGCTTCGGCCACCGGGTCTACAAGAACGGGGACAGCCGGGTGCCGACCATGAAGGCGGCCCTGGACCGGATGATCGAGCACTACGGCCGGGCGGAGATGCTCGGGCTGTACGACGGGCTGGAAGCGGCGATGGACGAGGCCAAGAGCATCAAGCCGAACCTGGACTATCCGGCCGGACCCACCTACCACCTGATGGGCTTCGACACCGAGATGTTCACCCCGCTGTTCATCGCCTCACGCATTGTGGGCTGGACCAGCCACATCATGGAGCAGCGCGCCGCGAACTCGCTGATCCGCCCACTGTCGGCCTACAACGGACCGGAGCAGCGCGAACTCTAGCACCGTGCCTAAGTTGGCCCTCCGGCCTGCGGTGGCCGAAATGCCGGAAAGCCGGAACACCGGAAAGCCGGAAAGCCGCGAGCACAGCCCGTGGGGTTGCACCTGATACCCAGGTGCAGCCCCACGGGCTTTTTTGCGCCGATTCTCCGGGGTGCGGGCGGAACCGGGTTGCACGAAACCTACCAGCGATCTATTGTTTTTCGATAGGAAGTAACCGAACCTCAATAGATAACCGGATGGTTGCCCGGGGCGGTCGCGAGGACCGCGCTTCCCGGGCCGCCGCTTCGGACAGAGTTCGGCACCTCGGTGAATGATGGTGAAAGGAGCCCGCGATGGGCAGAATGAGTATCGCCGCGCTGCGGATAGTGCTGGTCGGCGCGATGGGCCTGGCCCTGTTCCTGCAGGGGTTCATCGTCCCGGTGGTCGCCATGGATGAGGGCGGGCCGAGCGGTGAATTCGGCTATCTACGCCCGGCGTTCCTGGGCTACCTGGTGCTGGTCGGGCTGGTCGTGGAGCTGTGCATCGTGTGCGTGTGGAAGCTGGCGACCCGGGTGCGGCGCGGTACCGTGTTCAACCCGGCGGCCTTCAAATACGTGGACGTGATCATCGCTACGATCGGCGTGGGCGCACTGGGCACCTTCGCGCTGGCTGCGGTGATGGCCCCCGGGGAGGCGGTTGCCCCGGGACTGGTGCTGCTGACCGGCGGGCTCGGTGTGCTGGTGGCCGGGATCGCGCTGATCGTGCTGGTGCTGCGCCAGCTGCTCGCGCAGGCGACCAGCACCGATCTGGAGGCCCAACGGCTGCGCACCGAGCTGGGCGGGGTGATCTGATTGGCGATCCGCGTGCAGATCGACGTGATGCTGGCCCGGCGCAAGATGGCGGTCGGTGAGCTGGCCGAACGCATCGGCATCACCCCGGCCAACCTGGCCGTGCTGAAGAACGAACGGGCCAAGGCGGTGCGCTTTAGCACGCTGGAGGCGTTGTGCCGGGAGCTGGACTGCCAGCCCGGGGACCTGCTGGTGTGGGAGCCGGATGATCCGGGCGACGCAGATCGGTCCCCTGCGCCGGCGCGCGCAGGGAACACGCCCGCGCGGTAGGCCACACCCGATCAGGAGCGCAGCGCGAACCTGCCACGCGAACTGGCCACGCGAACCGGCCGCCGGCGCGCTGGTCTTTCGGACGCTGACTTCTGGACGCTGACTATCGGGGCCCGGCCGCGGTTCAGGCCGGGGCGTCGCCGTCCCACTGCTGCACCCGCAGGTTGGCCACGCCCAGGTTGTCCGGGGCCATCTGCACGGTGGCGGTGAACCGCTGCCCGTCCAGCAGCAGCGGGAGCCAGCGCTCGGCGTCCTGCCACATATCCCGGACCGGCAACGCCTGGGCCGGGTACCAGCGGGCGTCCAGCTCCCCGCTGGCCGCGGGCTGCCCGCCGAACACGGTGGCCACGAACACCCTGCAGTCCATGTCCGAGCGCGGACTGGCGGGAAAGCGGAAGGCGATGTTCGCCCGGTGGGCCAGGTCGCCCGCCGCCACGCGCATGCCGGTCTCCTCGGCCAGCTCCCGCACCGCCGCCTGCACCGGGCTCTCCCCCGGCTCGATCTTCCCGCCCGGGGCGACGACGTTGCCGGCCCCGAACCCGGTGAGCTTGCGTCCCAGCAGCACTTCGCGGCCGGTGGGGCCCTCACGCAGCAACAGGACCAGCACCACCGGTTGCGGCTGGGTCCGGT
>NZ_JAVGCZ010000056.1:0-16942 GCF_052928425.1 Glutamicibacter sp. BSL13 | reverse complement strand
CCCACCGCGGTTCCGGCAACAAAATGCCCGGGCACGGCGGCGGGCCGCTGCGGCCCCATCCACTCTAGCCGCTGTGCGCGGTGGGCGCCGGTGACATGGCGCGGGCCGGCCAGCGCGAAGCGCCGACCGGCCCGGTGCGCGGCGGGAAGGGGCACGCCCCGGCCCGCGGCGGGTGCTACTCCGGCTTGATCACCAGCAGCAGGTCCCCGCCCTGCACCTGGCTCGTGCCGTTGAGCGTGATCTCGTTGACGGTGCCCGAGACGTTGGCGGTGATCCCCGCCTCCATCTTCATCGCCTCGATGGTGGCCACGGCCTGCCCGGCCTCCACCCAGTCGCCCTCCTGCACCCCGACGGTGACCGCCCCGGCGAACGGGGCGGCGACGTGGGCGCGGTTGTTCGGGTCGGCCTTCGGCGCGGTCTTGACCGTGGATTCCACGGACTCGTCGCGGGCCTGCAGCTGACGCTGCTGGCCGTTGAGGGTGACCACCACGGTGCGCATGCCCTTCTCATCGGGCTCGGAGACGGAGACCAGCTTGACCAGCAGGCGCACCCCCTTGCCCAGCGAGACCACGTGCTCCCCGTCGGAGCTCAGCCCGTAGAGGTAGTCGCGGGTGTGCAGCACCGACAGGTCGCCGTAGTTCTCGACGCTGGCCTCGAAGTCGCGGGTCGGCCCGGCGAACAGCAGCCGGTTCAGGGTCGAGCGCACGGTGTCCGAGTCGCCCTGCAGCGCCTTGGCGTCCTGCGGTTCCAGGTCCTCGACGCGCGGGCGCACGGTGCGCCCCTGCAGGGCCTTGGTGCGGAACGGTTCGGGCCAGCCGCCCGGAGGGTCACCCAGCTCCCCGGAGAGGAACTGGATCACCGAGTCGGGGATGTCGTAGTTCTGCGGGTTGGCCTCGAACTCGTCGGCCGCCACCCCGGAGCCGACCAGCTGCAGGGCCAGGTCGCCGACCACCTTGGAGGAGGGGGTGACCTTCACCAGGTTGCCGAGCATCGCGTTGACCGAGGCGTACATCGACTCGATCGCCTCGAAGCGCTCCCCCAGGCCAAGGGCGATCGCCTGCTGGCGCAGGTTGGACAGCTGCCCGCCGGGGATCTCGTGCTGGTAGACGCGCCCGGTCGGGGCCGGCAGCCCGGACTCGAACGGCTTGTACATCGCGCGCACCGCTTCCCAGTACGGTTCCAGGGAGGCGACCGCGTCCAGCGAGAGGCCGGTGTCGCGTTCGGTGTTCTCCAGCGCGGCGACCAGGGCGGAGGCCGAGGGCTGGGAGGTGGTGCCGGCCATCGCGGCGCTGGCCACGTCCACCGCGTCCACCCCGGCGTCCACCGCGGCCATCAAGGTGGCCAGCTGCCCGCCGGAGGTGTCGTGGGTGTGCAAATGCACCGGCAGGTCGAAGCGCTCACGCAGCGCGGAGACCAGCAGCTTCGCCGCGGCCGGGCGCAGCAGCCCGGCCATGTCCTTGATCGCCAGGATGTGGGCCCCGGCGTCGACGATCTTCTGTGCCAGCTCCAGGTAGTACTCCAGCGTGTAGAGCTTCTCGTTGGCGTCCAGCAGGTTGCCGGTGTAGCACAGGGCCACCTCGGCCACCGCGGTGCCGGTGGCGCGCACGGCCTTGATGGCCGGGGCCATCTGGTCGATGTCGTTCAGCGCGTCGAAGATCCGGAAGATGTCGATCCCGCTCTTGGCGGCCTCGGCGACGAATGCGTCGGTCACCTGGGTGGGGTACGGGGTGTAGCCCACGGTGTTGCGTCCACGCAGCAGCATCTGCAGCGGGATGTTGGGCAGCTCGGCGCGCAGCAGCTCCAGGCGCTTCCACGGGTCCTCGCCCAGGAAGCGCAGCGAGACGTCGTAGGTCGCCCCGCCCCAGACCTCCATGGAGAACAGCTGCGGGACCACGTGGGCGTAGGCCGGGGCGGCGTGCAGCAGGTCGCGGGTGCGCACCCGGGTGGCCAGCAGCGACTGGTGGGCGTCGCGGAAGGTGGTGTCGGTGACCCCCACCGCGGTGGACTCGCGCAGCGCCTTGGCAAAGCCCTGCGGGCCCTTCTCCAGCAGCACCTGGCGCCAGCCGGCCGGCGGCTGCACGGTCTGCGAAGGCCCGTCAAAGGGTGAACGCTCCGGCTCGCTGGCCTTGTCCCCCGGGAACGCCGGAAGCTTCTTGCGCGGGTCGATGCCCTCGATGCGCGGGCCGTTGGGCTGGTTCACGGTCACCGCGGCCAGGTAGTTCAGCGCCTTGGTGCCGCGGTCCTGCGACTGGTTGGCGGTGAGCAGCTCGGGGCGCTTGTCGATGAAGTCGGTGGCCACGTTGCCGGCCAGGAACTGCGGATCGGCCAGCACGTTCTGGATGAAGGAGATGTTGGTGGCCACCCCGCGGATGCGGAACTCGGCCAGGGCGCGGCGGGCGCGGGCCACCGCGGTGGCGAAGTCCCGGCCGCGGCAGGTCAGCTTGACCAGCATCGAGTCGAAGTGCGGGGAAATTTCCGCGCCGGTGTAGACGGTGCCGCCATCCAGGCGCACCCCGGAGCCGCCGGCCGAACGGTACACGGTGATGGTGCCCACATCCGGACGGAAACCGTTGGCCGGGTCCTCGGTGGTGATGCGCGACTGCAGCGCCCAGCCGCGGACCTTGATCTCCTCCTGGCGGATGCCCAGCTCCTTCAGGGTGGCCCCGGCGGCGATGCGCATCTGCGCCTGCACCAGGTCGATGTCGGTGACTTCCTCGGTGACCGTGTGCTCGACCTGGATGCGCGGGTTCATCTCGATGAACACGTGCTGCCCGGCGCGCTCGCCCACGGTGTCGACCAGGAATTCGACGGTGCCGGCGTTCTGGTAGCCCAGGGCGGTGGCGAACTTGACCGCGTCGCGGTACAGCGCCTGGCGGATCGAATCGTCCAGGTTCGGGGCCGGGGCGATCTCCACGACCTTCTGGTGGCGGCGCTGCAGCGAGCAGTCGCGCTCGTGCAGGTGCACGACGTTGCCGTGCTCATCGGCCAGGATCTGCACCTCGATGTGCCGCGGGCGCAGCACGGCCTGTTCCAGGAACACGGTCGGGTCCCCGAATGCGGTGCCGGCCTCGCGCATGGCCGCGTTCAGTGCGTCGTTCAGGTCCTCGCGCTGGTCCACCCGGCGCATGCCGCGTCCGCCGCCGCCGGCCACGGCCTTGACGAACAGCGGGAAGCCGATCTTCTCCGCCTGACCGGTCAGCCAGTCCACGTCGTCGCTCGGCTCGGTGGAGGCCAGCACCGGGATGCCGGCCTCGCGGGCGGCCTTCAGCGCGGCGACCTTGTTGCCGGCCAGCTCCAGCACGTCGGCGGAGGGGCCGATGAACTTGATGCCATTTTCCTTCGCAGCCCGGGAGAGCTCGGGATTTTCACTCATGAACCCGTAACCCGGGTAGATCGCGTCCGCACCGGCTTCCTTGGCGACGCGGATCACCTCGTCTACATCCAGGTAGGCACGGACCGGGTGGCCTTCTTCGCCAATCCGGTAGGACTCATCGGCCTTCTGCCGGTGGATCGAGTTGCGGTCCTCGTAGGGGTAGACTGCAACGGTTTTTGCCTCGAGTTCGTTGGCGGCGCGGAACGCGCGGATGGCGATCTCGCCGCGGTTGGCAACCAAAATTTTTTCAAACATGGTGTTCCTACATCGATTCGTCGCGTCGCAGACGGTACGGGAGCAGGCAGCTGGGTACAGCAAGACCTACCCGGCATCGTCGTCGGCGCAGGGCGTCGGAAGTGGCTCGTTGTCGAGCACCTAATTCCACACCCTACAGTGACGGCAGGCACGTTGACCAAAAATTTCGTCTTGTGGTCTGACCACAGCGTCATGTTCCGATCAGTGGTTATAAAGCGGGGTATCGTGATAAAGAGCAAAAACCGACGTTGCGAACTCGGGGATTTCGACTCGAGCCGACTATGATAATTAGAGATTAAGTCCCGCGGTACCTTCAATCGGCGAACAGTGAAAGGCGTGGTCTGTTCCGTGCACGTAGTGAGCATCAGCAGCCTCAAGGGTGGCGTAGGAAAGACCTCGGTGACCCTCGGTCTTGCCTCGGCCGCCCTCGCCGCCGGCATCCCCACCCTCGTCATCGACCTGGACCCGCATGCTGATGCCAGCACCGGTTTGGGCGTTCGGGCCGAGGACAAGCAGACCATCGGGCAGATGCTGAAGAACGTGCGCCGCGCCCGCCTGCAGGACAATGTCGCCGCCAGCTCCTGGCAGTCCAAGGCCGCCGAGAAGAAGTCCCGCACCCGCATCCCCGTACTCGATGTGGCCGTGGGCGATGCCTACACCGGCATCTACGACCGCCCGGACCTGCGCACCCGCGACCTGCGCCGCCTGACCCAGCTGCTCAGCCGCACTTCGGGCTACCAGTTGGTGCTCATCGACTGCCCGCCCTCGCTCAACGGGCTGACCCGCATGGCCTGGAGCGCCTCGGACCAGCTGCTGCTGGTGGCCGAGCCCAGCCTGTTCTCCGTGGCCGGCACCGAACGCACCCAGCGTGCCCTGGAGCTGTTCCGCAAGGAATTCGCCCCCACCCTGGGACCGATCAAGGTCGTGGCCAACCGCGTGCGCAAGGATTCGGCCGAGCACACCTTCCGGCTGAACGAGATGCGCCAGATGTTCGGCGACTCGATGCTCACCCCGGAGATTCCCGAGCACCCCGAATGGCAGCAGATCCAGGGCGCGGCCTACTCGGTACATCAGTGGCCGAGCAAGTCCACCGGGCCGATCGTGTCCCAGTTCGATGGGCTGCTGAAGGAAATCATGGCCACCGACAAGGCAGCCCAGCCCGTCTAGACTCACCACGCGCACGCCCAGGGAACAACCCACAGGCAGCCACGGCCCAGGCAGCCATGCCACCGGAGGCCACCGGCAGCGCAGACTGAAAAAGGACCACCGAATGGTGGTCCTTTTTCAGTATCTGAAGTTTTGTTCGCCCCGCCCCCGGGGTTTGTCGCGCCAGTCCTACAGCGCACCATGCGACGGCTTCCAGGGCCCCGGCACCCCGGAACCGGCCGAGCCGCCTGGACCGTTTAGCCGGCGTTGAGCTTGGCGGCCTTGGCTGCGCGCCGCGCGGCGAGTTCATCGTGCGGGTGGGCTTCGGCGGAGTTTTCACTGGGCAGCTGGGCGAGCGATCCCTCGACCTCGCGCCACACCCGGCCCACGGCAATCCCGAAGACTCCCTGCCCGGCCTGGACCAGGTCGATGACCTCATCGGCGCTGGTGCATTCGTACACCGAGGCTCCATCGCTCATCAGGGTGATCTGCGCCAGGTCCTCCACCCCGCGTTCACGCAGGTGGGAGACGGCGGTGCGGATCTGCTGCAGCGATACCCCGGTGTCCAGCAGGCGCTTGACGACCTTGAGCACCAGGATGTCGCGGAAGGAGTACAGCCGCTGCGAGCCCGAGCCCTTGGCCCCGCGCACGCCTGGTTCAACCAGGCCCGTGCGGGCCCAGTAGTCGAGCTGGCGGTAGGTGATCCCCGCAGCCTTGCAGACGATCGGGCCGCGGTAGCCGGCGTGTTCATCCAGCTGCGGCAGATCGTCGGTGAACAGCAATCCCTGGGTTGTGGAGCGTTGCACGTCACCAGGAGCCCGTTGTTGTGGGCCGGTATCCCGAGAGTCCATCCAATTACTCCTTGCATCTAGCGCATTCACATTCGGCAGGGACGGTATCGCTGGTTGCAACGCGCGAGTGATGATAGCCCGTTTCCAGAATCGAATGGCAAATCCCTATGATTTGACGGTACGGCGATATCGGGGTTAGGTCAAAGACCTTCAACTATTACTTGAGGGCGTGTCGCCCTGCACATTTGCCCACCGGCGGCTCCTAGCTGAAGTCTTCGGGATCGATGTTGTCCAAGAACTCCCGGAACTCGCGCATCTGCTCCTCCGGGGGCTCCTCCTCGGTGGAGGTTTCGATCACGACGCCGGCGGTCTGCAGCACTTCCTCGGTGCACATGATCGGGCACTGGGCGCGCACCGCCAGCGCCACCGCATCGGAGGAACGCGAGTCGACCCGCACTCCGTTGGAGAGCACCAGATCCGCGGTGAAGATGGCGTTGTCAACCGAGACGATTTCCACCCGGTCCAGCTGCACCTTCAGCGCCTCGAAGACGTTGATCATCAGGTCGTGGGTCATGGGCCGCGGCGGGGTGAGCCCCTGTTCGGACATGGCGATGGCCGAGGCTTCGGGCGCGCCGATCCACAGCGGAAGATAGAGGTTGCGTTCGGGATGCTTCAACAACAGCAGGGGCTGGTTGGAGGGCAACTGGATCCGGATCCCGGCGAATTCTAGTTCCAACATTCACGTTCCCCCTTTGCATGTTGGGTACGAAACGCTTGTGACCAGACTAGCGATCCAAATGGGAAATAGCACGCTGCACCAAGGCATCATGCAGTTTCAGGCACTGTTCGGCAATGTTGCGCGCCTCCTCGGCGGCGCGGGCCCGGGCGGAGACTTCCTGGCGCTTGGCGTCGGCCCCCACGATCGTGTCGATCAGCGAGTATTCGCGTTCGGCTGCGAGCCGGAACTGGCGCAGGTGGCGCGGCTCGACCCCATGGCTGGCCAGGTTGACCGCGGACTGGGTGACCTGCACGCTGTGCGCGTCGAACAGCCCGCTTTCGGCCTCGATCAGCCCAAAACTGATCAGCTGCTTGACCAGGTCCGCGCTCGCCCCGGTCATGCCCTGCAGTTCGGCCATCGACACCGGGCGGGTGCGGTTCTCGACCTGCTCGCCCATCTGGTTGCTCACCAGCTGCGGCGCGTTCGGGGCGCCGCCGGGAAGGGTGTCCGGGGTTTCCCCGCGGTCCATCGCATCCAGGTGGTCCTTGATCACCTTCAGCGGCAGGTACTGGTCGCGCTGGACGGAGAGGATGAAACGCAGCCGGTTCACGTCAGCCGCGGTGTACTTGCGGTACCCGGCCGCGGTGCGCTGCGGGATGATCAGTCCCTTGTCCTCCAGGAAGCGGATCTTGGACGCGGTGACCTGCGGGAATTCCCGCTTCAGCTCGGCGAGCACCTCGCCGATGTTTAACGCCGCAGCCCGGGGTGACTCGGGGCGTACCGCCTCGATCCGCTGGCTTCGTGCTGCATCAAACATCGGCAAAGGGTCCACACCTCGGTTACGTCGCTGGATTCCGGCCGCGGCCGGATCCATGAAGTCTTACTGCTGTTTCGATTTTACGCCGGAACGCTCTGGTAAAAGTTCAGCCGGAACTTTCCGATCTGCACCTGCACGCCGTTGGCCAGCAGGACGCTGTCCACCCGGTCCCCGTTGATGTAGGTGCCGTTCAGCGAGCCGATGTCGTTCAGCCGGTAGCCGGTGCCCTCGCGCTCGAAGGCCGCGTGGCGGCGGGAGACGGTGACGTCGTCCAGGAAGATGTCCGCGTTCGGGTGCCGCCCGGCCACGTTCTTGTCCTTGTCCAGCAGGAACCGGGCCCCCTGGTTCGGGCCGGTGTGGGCGATCAGCAGCGCCGACCCCTCGGGCAGGGCCGCCACGGCGCGACGTTCATCTTCGCTGAGCGTGTAGATCACCGAGGGTTCGGAAGGCCGGCTCTGGGTGGGCAGCGCAATGCTCGTGGTCTCCGAGGCAGACTCGGAGTGCGAGTGGGTCGGCCCTTTGTCAGACATGAGATGTCCTCCCGAATACTGTGCGCCTGCGGCTGGGACGCCGAAGACAAGGTGGTTCAACGTCAGCTGGTGGCAACTCCCCCAACTCCTTACAGATTAGCCTACTCAACATGCAATCGATAACAAACAAGGCGATATTTGTCCTACGCTGAGGCACCGATCCGTGCGATGATTCGAATATGTCAGATCTCACCGAACCGACACCAAATCCCGAACATCACCCCGGCCCGGACAGCGCCGGCGGCAACGGCTGGAAGCGGCGCGCCATCCTGATTGCTGTCGGGGTCGCGGTGGCGTTCCTGCTCTACCTGTTCGCGACCCTGTTCCTGCCGGTGTGGTGGGCGACGCGCATCGTTTCGCAAAACGACGGGACCGCCAGTGGCGGATGGATCGCCGGGCTTTCACTGGGCTTCATCTTCACCTTGGTGCCGCTGGTGGTCGCCTGGCAGATGCGGATCCGCAAACTGCATTGGAGGGGGCGCCTGGCGATCCTGGTGGTCGCGATCCTGCTGGCCGCCCCGAACTGGCTGACGCTGGGGATCTTTTTGAATTCCTCCGACGCGGCGCTCAAGGCCCGCCGGATCCTGGATACCGGGGCGACCTGGTTTGGCGGAGCGTCGCTGACCGGGGCGATCGCCGCGGCGGTGATTTTTGTGGCCGGGGTGATCGGCTGGACGCTGTACCGCGGCCGCGGACGCCGGCTGAAGCAGCTCAAGGGCCAGTTTGCGGCGAACCCGTCCGGTGCGACGAGCATCGACCCGGACCCGGTGCCCGGACACTCTGATTCCACCGGTACCCGCGAACACACTGCCGAGCCGGAGGATCCCGCCAACGGGCGGCCATAGGCACGCAGCACGAAAGGAGCACGGGCATGAGCGAACTGCAGGTTAAGAGGATTTACGAGGCACCGGCCGATTCCGACGGCTACCGGGTGCTGGTGGACCGGCTCTGGCCGCGCGGGATGACAAAGGTCGACGCGCACATCGACCAGTGGGCGAAGTCCCTGGCTCCCTCCAGTGACCTGCGCAAGGGCTGGAACCACGACCCGCAGCATTTTGCCGAGTTCGCCGAGCACTACCGGCAGGAATTGGATCAAAACCCCCGGGTTGACGAGTTCTTGGAGACCTTCGCTGCCCAGGAGAAGGTCACGCTGCTGTATGCGGCGAAGAATGAAGAGGCCAACCACGCGCTGGTGCTGCGCGATTATCTCTCCTCCCAGCTGGACTAGGAGTCGCTGCTCCCGGACTGCGGCTTTTGCCCGTCGCCGTCCTGACCGGCGGGTTGGGCCGGCGGCACGAAACAGACCCCGTCCAGGCACACCTCATCGCCCTGGCTGACCTGCTGCAGGTTGAATTCGAACTTCTCCACGCGCATCTCCTCGTACTTCTATCCGGCCAGCTTTCGCCAGGTCCCTTCGCCCATCATGGGCACTGGGCGCCGCTGGCGCGAAAGACTGCCTGCGTCCTAGGCATAACCCCCGGGCCCGTCCCGGAATTCCCGCGGACCGGGCCCGAACAGCCGGGGACGGTCGGGGAAGGCCAACGGGGCCGGCCCTTGCCGCTAACTGGCAGGTTCCGGCCCCGTGGGCAGCGCACCGAGACCGTGCGCGGGTGAGCGCTACGCCGTGGTGACCGCGTCGGTCGCCTTCAGCAGCGGCGCAAAGTAGGCGGCCAGTTCATCGGTGGCCGTCAGCGGCAGCACGTGTGAGACGTACTGGTCCGGGCGAACTACCACGATGGCGCCATCGCGGCTGATCTGCCGGGTCTCGAAGATGTCGTCATCGGCCTTCGCGGCATAGACCTTCTCGTAGTCGGTCAAACCGAACTTGCCGTTGTTCGGCAGGAAGATCTTCGGGGCGTCGGTGATTTCGAAGTCACGGTAGGACTGCTGGTAGACGACCTTGATGTCGAACAGCGAGTCGATGTCCGCGCCGGCCGGGGTGTACTTCACCACCGGGGAGTCGGGCGACTCGCGCAGCCACTGCGCCAGCGAGGTGGTCGGCGAGTCGGCGCCCGGGGCGGCGGCGTCGGCGAACACGTAGATGCGCCATCGCCCGTCGGCCCGATGGTGGTGTCCCAGGTGCACCGGGTTGGTGTCCCCGCAGCGCATGACCATCGCGGACTTGAAGCGCTTGCCGATCGGGTAGCCGGCGGCCAGCTGCTGGTGGTCGGCCTCTCCGGTGAGGATTGAGGGCTGGTATTCGGTCATAAAGCCGGCCGGGAACTCGGCGGTGCGCACGTAGAAGTCCGAGAGGAACTTCGGGTCCTCGAACTCCTCGGGCTTCTTGGCCATCAGGGTCGACCATTCCTTGTCGAAGTCGATGAGGTTCTTCGCGATCACCTGGCGCTCGGCGGAGTAGGTGCGCAGCAGCTCCTCCGGGGCGAGCCCCGAGAGCACGTGCCCCAGCTTCCAGGCCAGGTTGAAGCCGTCCTGCATCGACACGTTCATGCCCTGACCGGCCTTGGCCGAGTGGGTGTGGCAGGCATCGCCGGTAATGAACACGCGTGGCTCCCGGGTGCCGATCTCATCGACCAGCACGTCGTCGAAGCGGTCGGTGAGCCGGTGGCCGACCTCGTACACGCTGTGCCAAGCCACGTCCTTCACATCCAGGGTGTAGGGGTGCAGGATCTGCTGTGCGTGGTCGATGATCTCCTTCAGGCTGGTCTGGCGGATCTTGCCGTTGTCATCGTGCGGCACCTCGCCCAGGTCCACGTAGAGCCGGAAGAGGTTCCCGCCCTCACGCGGGATCAGCAGGATCGAGCCGGCCTTGGACTGGATGGCGCACTTGATGCGGATGTCCGGGAAGTCCGTCACGGCCAGGGTGTCCATCACGCCCCAGGCGTGGAAGGCCTGGTCCCCGGAGAGGCTGGCGCCGATGGAGCGGCGCACCTTCGAGCGGGCGCCGTCGGAGCCGACAACGTACTTGGCGCGCACCACGCGTTCGGTGCCCTGCTTCGGCCCATCGGTGTACTCCAGCACGGCGCGCACCGGGTACTCCTGGCCCTCCTCGACGGTCAGCGACTTGAAGTCGTAGCCGTAGTCCGGGGTGATGCGCCCCGGGGAGTTCTTCGCGTACTCGGCGAAGTAGTCCAGCACGCGCGCTTGGTTCACGATCAGGTGCTTGAACTCGCTGATGCCGTGCGGGTCATCCATGGTGCGGTCGGTACGCACGATGTTCTTCGGGTTCTGCGGATCCGGGGACCAGAAGTTCATCTCCGTAATCCAGTAGGCCTCGGCGGTGATCCGCTCGGCGAAGCCGAAGGCCTGGAAGGTCTCCACGCTGCGGGCCTGGATGCCGTCGGCCTGCCCGATCGCCAGGCGTCCGGGACGGCGGTCGATGATGCGGGTGCTGACGTTCGGGAACTGGGCCAGCTGCGCGGCGGTGATCATGCCGGCGGGACCGGAACCGACGATCAGCACGTCCATCTGGTCCGGCAGCTCCTCGGGCCGGTTCAGGCCCAGCCCGGCGGCCGGCTGGACGCGCGGATCGGTCGATACGTATCCGTTGTGGTGAAACTGCACAGTTCTTCCTCACTGCTTTGTGAAAGCAAAACCTAAGATCAGAGTTGTTCGATTATCGAACGTCAAATTCGCATATCGCACAACCACTATAAGTGCCTGTGAGTGCTGACACAAGCCCAGGAGGCGCAGACAACACCTCAAGCTTTGCTGTGCGCCACCGGCTTCGTTGCCCTCTTCGAAACTCTCGCTTTGCCAGCCCTACCGCGCCGGAGGCCACCAACGTGCCCTCCGGGGCTGCGGATAGGTTCGCGCGGCATTCGGTGGAACAGTCCTCGCGGTGCGGGGCAATCACCATCACGGTGCTCGGCGAGCGCCTGCGCGAACTGGGCAGGGCCGCAGTGAGACATGGTTGGTCAATGCGTCGAGCAGCAACAGGTTCTTCGACCAGCCCAGGAGCCCCGTCCGGTTCCGCCGTAGGTTCTGGCCACCCACCGTCAAGGACGATTGCCGAAGGGAGATAAGGGACGCAGTACCGTCATGGCCGCTATGGCAACCGGAGGCGCAGCCACCGGGACGGCCACTGAGGGCAGTGCCGGCGCTCCCCTTGTGCCCCCGCGGCCGCAGCCGGAACGCGCCTCGCCAAAGCCGCGCCGCGTTACCGGGGAATCCGCTGGAGGCTGCCGGACGCTAACGGGTGTCGACCCCGCTGTCTAGGAGTTGAACCGCTCGATGATGCGCGCCAGCTCGCGGGCCTTGGTGAGCATCGGCAGGTGGCCGGTCTCCAGCTGGTAAATGGTCGCATCAAAACGCTTGGCCACCCGCGACTGCATTCCCGCCGGCACCGCGGTGTCCTGGGTGGTGAGCACGTAGCCGCGGCGGGCGGGCCAGTGCGGTTCGCCGGTCGCGTCGGCCAGCACCTGCCCGGAGAACGCGCCCATCTCACGCAGCAGCTTGTCGATCACGACCTCGGCCACACCGGGCAGCATCGCCCGAATTCTGCGCTCACTGAGTTTCAGCCCGCTCTTCACCAGCTGTGGCGCAACGAGCTTAGGTCCGACCAGCGGCAGCACATCGACCAGGGACTTTCCGCGCGGGGGCAGCAGCGAGGAAATCAGCAGCACCCCGTCCAGGCGCCGCGGCACCATGGACGCGACCTGGGCGGCCACGGTCGCCGACACCGAGTGGGCCACCAACGTCACCTGCTCCTCCCCCGGAGGCATGGCCTCGATGACCAGCTGGGCGTGCTCCTTTAGGGTCCCGGTGCCGTCGGGAAACTGCACCACCTCGGTGCCTTCGCGCACATAGGCGCGCACCTGGTCCCAAATCCATCCCGGCAGCCCGCCTCCAGTGAGAAACAACGTGGTCATTGCGCATCACTCCTTCATTGCCCGGCGGCGCATCGTGCCGTTGGCCCCAGCCTAGAACAAATCACTCCGCCACGTGGCGGATCGGCAGAAATTCCCGGCGCGCACATGGCTGGCCGACCGGCCCGTCTGCGGTTTTTCCTGGTGCCGGTCAAACCGTGGTGGCAGAATGCCCCCACCGGCGCAGAGCAGACGGTGGGGGTGCCAAATGGACGACGCGAGGAGCTTGGGCCCCGGTGGGCAGCTGCCGCAGGCGCACTTCACCGACGCCGACCTGCGTCGGGCCAGGTTCACCCGCTGCGACCTGGGTGAGGTGCGGATACGCGCCGTTGAACTGGGCGGCGCACGCATCGACAGCACCTGGTTCAGTGCCGGGAGTCAGGGCGTGTTCCTCAACGACGTGGAGGTCACCGGGTTCGTGGAGCAGCAACTGACCCGCCGGTTCCCGGGGCGAGAGCTGCGCGGCTCGCACCACGGCGCAGAACTGCTCCAGTCCTGGGATGCGGTCAGCGCCCACTGGGCGGCCGCCTGCCGTACCCTGGATGAGCTGCCCGCCGGGACGCAGGACCTGAGCGTGGACGGGGAATGGTCCTTCGTCCAGACGCTGCGCCACCTGGTGATGGCCACCGACACGTGGTTGCGCGGCTGCATCTTCGGTGAGGAGCATCCCTACCATCCGATCGGAGTGCCGAACCACGAGTACGCGCTGGATGGCTACGACAAGTCGGTGTTCAGCGAATCGAATCCGGACTTCGCCCGGGTGCTGCAGGTGCGCGCCGAACGCGAGCAGCAGGTGCGCGTTTTCCTGCTGGTCCAGGACGCGCAGTCGCTGCAGGCAGCACGCCGCCACCCCTGGGACGCAGAGCACAGCGCCATGCTCAGCGTTGGGGCGGCACTGCGGGTGCTCCTGGATGAGGAATACGAACACCTGTGCTACGCGGTGCGGGACCTGAAGTCCCTGGCGGTCCGCGGTGAGGGACAACGCCGGCAGGGCCAACCCGCCGACGAAAACCCTGGCCCGGAATAATGTGGCGCTCCACACGCCGGTGACCTCGCTGCGGGGGCCATGCCAGGATGCGATGACCGTCCGGAGCTCACAAAACCATGCCCCTGGCGGGCGGTGAAAAAATCGCGCGGGAAGGGGCTCGAAAACCAGTCAAGGGCGGAAACCAGATGGTTTCCGCCCTTGAGCGTTGGTCGGGCTAGCGGGATTCGAACCCACGGCCTCCTGACCCCCAGTCAGGCGCGCTACCAAGCTGCGCCATAGCCCGAAATGCTTTCGCAGCCGTTCTCCCCCACTTCGAAAAGCGGCGGTGCCACCTGCGAAAAGCTCCTAGATAACCCTACACCACATTCGGGTGCGGGATCGAATCGAGGACTCTAGGACTTGCGTCCCCGGCGTTCGCGGATGCGCATCGAGACCTCGATCGGCGAACCTTCGAACCCGAAGGTTTCCCGCAGCCGGCGGGCGATGAACCGGCGGTAGCCCGGATCCAGGAAACCGGTGGTGAACAGCACGAAGCGCGGCGGACGCGAGGAGGCCTGGGTGCCGAACAGGATGCGCGGCTGCTTGCCCCCGCGCACCGGGTGCGGGTGGGCGGCCACCAGCTCGCCCAGAAAGGCGTTGAGCTTGCCGGTGGGGATGCGCTTGTCCCAGGACTCCAGCGCGGTGTTCAGCGCCGGGACCAGCTTGTCCTTGTGCCAGCCGGTCAGCGCGGAAATGTTCACCCGCGGCGCCCAGTCGATATGCGCAAGGTCACGCTCGATTTCCTGCTCCAGATAGTGGCGGCGGTCCTCATCGAGGTTGTCCCACTTGTTGAACACCACCACCATGGCCCGCCCGGCCTCGATCGCCATCTGAATGATGCGCACGTCCTGTTCGGAGACCACTTCGTCGGCGGCCAGCAGGATCACCGCGACCTCCGCCTTTTCCAGGGCGGCCTGGGTGCGCAGTGAGGCGTAGTAGTCCGAACCGACGGCCATGTGCTGGCGGCGGCGGATGCCGGCGGTGTCCACGAACCGCCACACTTCCCCGCCCAGCTCGACCAGTTCGTCCACCGGGTCACGGGTGGTGCCGGCGTAGTTGTCCACAACGACGCGCTCGGCGCCGGCGAGCTTGTTCAGCAGCGAGCTCTTGCCCACGTTCGGCCGGCCGATCAGCGCGATGCGCCGCGGTCCGCCGCGCGGGATCACCCCGCCAAAGGCGGAGTACTGCGGCATCTTCTCCATCACCGCGTCCAGCAGGTCCGCGGTGCCGCGTCCGTGCAGGGCCGAGACCGGCCAGGGCTGGCCGAAGCCCAGGCCCCACAGCATCGCGGCCTCGGCCTCCTGGTTGAAGTCATCGACCTTGTTGGCCACCAGGAACACCGGCTTGCCCTTGCGGCGCAGCATCTTGACCACGGCCTCGTCGGTGGCGGTCGCCCCCACATGGGTGTCGACCACGAACAGGATCACGTCCGCGACGTCCGCGGCGATCTCGGCCTGCTCGGCGACCGAGGCGTGGATGCCCTTCGCGTCGTGCTCCCAGCCGCCGGTGTCCACCAGGGAGAAGGCGCGCCCCTCCCATTCGGCGTCGTAGGCCACCCGGTCCCGGGTCACCCCCGGCACGTCCTCCACGACCGCCTCGCGGCGCCCCAGGATGCGGTTGACCAGGGTGGACTTGCCCACGTTCGGGCGCCCGATGACGGCCAGCACCGGAGGGATGCCGATCTCGGCGTCCTCGTCTTCCTCCGTGCCCAGCCCGGCCAGCAGGGCCGCGTCCTCATCGTCCAGGTCGTATTCGGCCAGCCCGGCGCGCAGCGCTTCGGCCCGCTGTTCGGCTTCCTCGTCGCTGAGCGCGTCCAGCCGCTGGACGATGTCGTCGTCACCGACCGGGATGTAGTCTTCGTCGGACAGGTGTTTCTCGCTCATGATCTTCCCTTTCAAGGCAATGAACGGCCAGCCGGTTGTCTCACGACAGCGGCCGGAAGGTCGGTTAAGTCTGTGTCGGGGCGCCGGTCTGCTGCGGCCCCGCCGCCACCGAATGCCGGGCCCGCAGCGGGGTGCGGCCGGTGGGGCCGGCGGCGCCGTTGTGGCTAGTCTTCGCGTCCGAAGCCGGCCGCGTCAAGCACCGCGGCGACGGTCTGCTCGAAATCCAGGTCCGAGGAGTCCACGGTGATCACCCCGTCGGCGGCCTGGGTGAAGTTCACCACGGTGGAGTCCTTCTTGTCCCGGGCCAGCACCTGGGTGGCCAGCTGCTCCTGGCTCTGGGTGCCGCCTAGCTCCAGCCCGCGCCGGCGCATCCGGGCCTCCTCGGAGGCGGTGAGCAGAATCCTGGCCGGGGCCTGCGGGGCGACCACCGTGGTGATGTCCCGGCCCTCGGCGACGATGCGCGGGTGGGCGGCGATGATCTCGCGCTGGCGCCGGACCAGTTCGGCGCGCGCGTCCAGGTTGGTGGCCACGGCCGAAACGTTTTCGGTGATGCGCGGTTCACGGATCGCGGTGGTCACATCCTGCCCGGCGATCACCACCAGTTCGGCGTCCGGGTCGGTGGAGATCTGCAGGTCCGCCTCGCGCACCGCCTGGGCGACGGCGGCGGCGTCGGAAAGGTCCGCCCCGGAGGCCAGCACCGCGTAGGTCACCGCCCGGTACATGGCCCCGGTGTCCAGGTAGGCGGCCTTCAGGGTGCGGGCCACGGCCTTGGAGACCGAGGACTTGCCCGATCCGCTGGGCCCGTCGATCGCGATCACCAGGTGTTCGTTGCTGCTCACTGCACTACCTTCCATCCGTTGTGCGTCAATACGTTGATCAGTTCATCGCGTCGTCCCGGCAGCACCGAAACGTCCACCAGGCCCACCTGGTGTCCGGCGGAGTGCTCCATGCGCAGGTCCTCCAGGTTGATCCCGGCCGCCCCGATCTCGTTCAGCAGCTGGGCGATCTGCCCGGGCCGGTCATCGACCACGACGGTGACCAGCGCGAAGGCCTGCGGCGGGGCGCCGTGCTTGCCGGGGATACGCGCATGTCCGGCGTTGCCCTCGGTCATCAGCTGGGACAGGTCCAGCAGCGCGCCGGGGCCCTGCGGGTTTTCCAGGGTGGTGATCAGCCGGTCCAGGTCATCCTTCATGGCCCCCAGGATCGGGATCAGCGCCTGGGCGTTGTGCGAGAAGATCTGGATCCACAGCTTCTCGTCGCTGGCGGCGATGCGGGTGGTGTCGCGCAGCCCGTTGCCGGCCAGCCCCAGCTGGTGGGCCGGGGCGTTGAGCAGCCGGGAGGCGATCATCGAGCTGGCGGCCTGCGGGGAAGTGGCTGATCAGCGCGACCGACTCGTCGTGCTCGGTGGTGCCCATGCGGTGCATCACCGCGCCCAGGTCGATGGCCAGCGATTCGGCGGTCTTCACCGCGCGCGCCGAGCTGCCCGGGTGCGCGCAGATCACCCACGGCATGGAGGTGAACAGCGCGCCGCGGGCGGCGGCCGGACCGGACTTTTCCCGCCCGGCCATCGGGTGGG
>NZ_JAVGCZ010000055.1:0-17558 GCF_052928425.1 Glutamicibacter sp. BSL13 | reverse complement strand
AACGCCTGACGCAGCTGGCCGGCGTCGAGCTCCACCCCGTGGGCGGTGACCCCGCGGCTGGTGATGCCATGGCCTTCGGCCAGGTCCATCAGGTCCTGCAACTGCATGTACACCACGACCTGCGGGGCGATGGTCTTCAACGCCCCGGCCCCGGTGACCCGGGCCCGCATCAAATCCAGCAGGGCCTGCAGCCTGCGCCGCGGCACCGCAGCCTCCACCCCCTCAACACGATCCGGGCCAGGACCCTCAGCGCTGTCTTGCTGAGCCGCGCCTGTCCCGATCGGGTTTGGGTCGGCTTCGTCCTGCTCGGTCAGGGGCTGGGTGAATCCCTGCGGGGTCGGGGTGCTGGCAGGACACGCCGTTCCGCGACCAGTACCGGTACCCGGCCGATCGGCTGCGGAAACACCGCTGTGCGGTGACACAGTCCCGGGACCGGCAGCCCCTGACCCGACGTCTGAATCGACAGCCGGGACGGCTTCAGCAGCATTCCCTGATTCCGTGTCGGTATTCCCTGGTTCCGTGTCGGTATTCCCTGGTTCCGTGTCGGCAATCCCTGGTTCCGTGTCGGGGTCGATCGCCCAGGGTGGTGGCGGCTGATCCGTGACCAGCCACGCCGGAACCTGCCCACTCTCTTCACCAGCACAGCCCTGGTCCCCACCACGGCCAGCACCGGTCGTTTCCCCAGAGAGGGTGCTGTCCTGGGTGTTGTCCTGGGGTCCGGGCTTGCCGGACCGGGACAGGCTCCGGGCCGCGGCCCCGGCCTGGGTACGTGGATTATCGGCCTGCGCGATCGCTGAACGCAGCAACTCCGCATCCAGCCCCTCCACCCGGATCAAATACTGATCCACCCCCAACACGGTCGCCCGACGGAAAATCCCGACCTCCGGTTTAGCCACCGACTCATTCGCCTTCCGATACCCGGTACACAACCCCGTCAACCGCTTCGCCGCGGTCACCGGGTCATGCTCCACCAGGATCTCGGTGGCGTGCTCCTCCAACAACCGCCCATCCCCGGCCCTGGCTGCGACTCCTGGCAACACCCCGGACAGTTCCTGCCCCACCACGGGTGGTTCCAACGCCTCCAACCGGCGGGCCGCGTCCCGCACCGGGCGCGGGTCCCGACCCGGATCCTGGAACAAACCAGCCAGCCGCTCAAACCGTGGGCCAGCGCCTTGCCCAGCACTGTTGCGTCGGGCCTGGACCCGGTGGGTGTCCTCCACCCGGGTACGGGCCTCGAAATAGTTGATCCCGACCCAGGACTCCAGCAACGCGGTGGTGTCCTTGTACACCGCCCGCCCGGTCGCGTACAGCACCGGGCCCTGGGTGTCGGCCGGGTTCTGCCGCAACCGGTCATACTCGCCCACTTCCAGCCGGTGGGCCCCGGTGGCTTCCAACGCGGCGATCGCGGCCAGTTGAGCGCGGATCACCGCCCGGTAGTGCTCTTCGACCCAGCTGGCCCCACCCAACGCGACCGGTGCCCGGTGGGTGGCCCCCACCAGTCCGGCCAGGTCGGTGAACAGGCCGGTACACAGTTCCTGGATTTCACGCAGCACCGTGCCATCTAGTGCCGCACCGTTGTGCCGCACCCGGTGGCGTACCACCTCAAGGGCCGTGGCCAGGGAAACCTGATTCATGCCACCTACCATCACCCACCAAACTTGGGCACCCCGCCCAGGCCCGGCGGGATGGGGATAACCCACGAACCCCCAAAATTCTTTCGGGGACCACCGGCCGGAAACACCCACCGGGAAACACCAACCGGGAAACACCGGCCGGAAACACCAGTGGGCCAGCCACCACCGGTGGCTGGCCCACAACACCCCACCCCGGGACCAGCCCTGCGGGCCAAACCCGGACCGGGTGCGGGAATGCGGTTAGAGCGCGGCAAGTCCTTCGGCGATGGCCTTGCGGATGCGCTTTTCGCTGACCGAGTAGGCAGTGCCCAGTTCCTGGGCGAACAGCGAGATGCGCATTTCCTCCAGCATCCACTTCACCTGGCGCAGGGTGTGGGGGACCGCGGCGCCGGCGGGGACCTTTTCCAGGGCCGCGTCGTACTCGTCCTCCAGTTTCTGGATCACCGTGATCGCCTGGGCGTCGCGCTGCACGGCGCCGGAGGTGAGCTTCTCCAGCCGGCGTTCGATGCCCTGCAGGTAGCGCGGCAGGCGCAGCAGGTTCATCGCCCCGGTCACCGCGATGAAGCCGGGGTAGATCAGCTGCTCCAGCTGGGAGCGGATGTCGCTGACGGCCTGGTAGAGCGCCAGTGAGTTGCTGGATTTGAGCTGCTTGGTGATCCGGGTGTAGCTGGTGAAGACCTTGGCGATGACCGCGGTGATCGAAAAGACGGTGTCGATCTGTTCGGCGCGCACACTGTGGAAGAGCGCTTCGAAGGCGGCGGCGTCCATAGGCAACTGTTCGGGGACGAGCTTGTCCACGGCGGCCATGGTGCAGTCGGCGATCAGTTCCTCGATGGAGCCGTGCGGGCTTTGGGTGAACACCAGTTTCTCGGTGTTGTTCAGGTGCCCGAGCACGAATTTGGTGGCCGGGGGCAGGCGCAGCATCAGCAGCCGGATGATGCCGCCGCGGTGGGCGGCGTCGCGTTCGGCGGCGGTGCGGAACACGCCCAGGCGCACGGAGCTGCCCTCGTCGGCCAGCCCCGGGTAGGCGGTGATCTGCTGCCCCATCACGGTGGTGCTTACCTGCTGCGGCAGCGCGGTGTGCTCGCCGGGCAGGTTCGGCCAGGTCTTCAGCCCGGCCTGCTCCCAGCCGCCGCCGGCGCCGGACTGCTGGGCGGCCTTGGCCGGGCCCTTGGCCTTCTTCGCGCCGGAGCGCGGGCCGGCGGCCGGGGTGCCGGGCTTGCCCGGGGTCGGGGCCGGGGTGGGGGAGTTGACCTGGGCGGCCAGGGCCTGGCGGTTGGCGGCGGCCAGCCGGTGTTGCAGGGTGGGCAGGTCATCGCCCTGGCCCAGGACCTTGCCGTTGGCGTCCAGCACCTCAAAGCCGAAGCGCAGGTGCTCGGGCAGCGCGGCGAAGTCGAACACGGCCGGATCCACCACGACCCCGCGCAGCCGGCGCAGCACCAGGGCCAGGGAGGTGGCCAGGTCATCGTGGGCCGGATCGAACTCGGCATCCAGCCTTTCCAGCGCCTGGCCGGCGACGTCGGGGGCGGGCACGAAGTTCTTGCGCACGTTCTTGGGCATGGAGCGGATCAGCGCGGTGATCAGCTCGTGGCGCAGCCCCGGGATCAGCCACTGGAAGCGGGCAGGGTCCAGCTGGTTCAGGAACACCACCGGCACCTGCAGGCTCACCCCGTCGCCCTCCCCGGCCCGGGCGGCCGGATTGTACGCGTACTTCAGCGGCAGCTCGATGGACCCGTGGCGCCAGGTGGTGGGGAAGGCGGCGTCATCCAGCTGCTCGGCGTCGGCCTCGATCAGCGCCTCGGGATCGAAGTCCAGCAGTGTCGGGTCGGTGGTGCGGGCCTTCTTCCACCAGCGGTCGAAGTGGCGCTCGGAGACGACCGAGGCGGGGATGCGCGCGTCGTAGAAGTCGAACAGGTCCTCGTCCGAGACCCGCAGGTCGCGCCGGCGCAGGCGGGTTTCCAGTTCGTCGATCTCCTGGAGCACCTGGCGGTTGCGGGCGAAGAACTTGTGGTGGGTGCGCCAGTCGCCCTCCACCAGGGCGTGGCGGATGAACAGGTCCCGGGCCAGCTCGGCGTCCACCCGCCAGTATTGGATGCGGCGCTGGGCGATGACCGGCAGCCCGAACAGGGTGACCTTCTCATAGCCGAGCACCGCGCCGTTGCGCTTGGACCAGTGCGGTTCGGAGTAGCTGTGCTTGAGCAGGTGCGGGGCGACCTGCTCCACCCATTCGGGGTTGATCGCCGCGTTGACCCGGGCCCAGAGCCGGGAGGTTTCCACCAGCTCGGCGGCCATCACCCAGCTGGGGGACTTCTTGAACAGCCCGGAGCCGGGGAAGATCGCAAAACGGGTGCCGCGCGCCCCGGTGTAGTCGCGCTTGCGTTCGTCGTACATCCCGATGTGGGAGAGCAGCCCGGCCAGCAGGCTCATGTGCACGGTGTCCTCGTTGGCGGCCGGGTTGATCGGTTCGGCGGCCACGCTGATCCCCAGCGGCTTGGCCAGCTGGCGTAGCTGGGTGAACAGGTCCTGCCATTCGCGCACCCGCAGGTAGTTGATGTGCTCGGCCTTGCACAGGCGGCGGAACGCGGAGGAGGAGAGCTCCTTCTGCTTTTCCTGCAGGTAGGCCCACAGGTTCAGCAGGGCGATGAAGTCGGACTTCTCGTCGGTGAAGCGCCGGTGCAGTTCCGCGGCGCGTTCGCGCTGCCCGGTTTCCTGGCTGGGCCGTTCGCGCGGGTCCTGGATGCTCAGCGCCGCGGTGAGCACCATCAGCTCCTTGGCAACCCCGCGCCGGGCCCCCTCCACGATCATCCGCCCCAGGCGCACATCCAGCGGCAGCTGGGCCAGCTGGCGCCCGATGTCGGTGACCTGGGCGGCCTTGTCGCTGGACAGGGCGCCCAGTTCGCGCAGCAGGTTCACCCCGTCGGTGATGGCGCGCATCTCCGGGGGCTGGACGAACGGGAAGCTGGCCACCTGGCCGGCGGAGCCCACCACGCCCAGGGAGATCATCTGCAGGATCACGCTGGCCAGGTTGGTGCGCCGGATCTCCGGGTCGGTGAATTCGGGGCGTGCCTCGTAGTCCTGCTGGGAGTAGAGCCGGATGGCGATGCCCTCCGAGACGCGCCCGCAGCGCCCCGAGCGCTGGTTCGCGCTGGCCTGGGAGACCCGTTCGATGGGCAGGCGCTGGACCTTGGTGCGGTGCGAGTAGCGGGAGATGCGCGCGGTGCCGGTGTCGATCACGTACTTGATGCCCGGCACGGTCAGCGAGGTTTCGGCCACGTTCGTGGCCAGGATGAGGCGCGGGGTGGGGCCGGGGTGGAAGACCTTGTGCTGCTCGGCCAGGGACAGGCGGGCGAACAGCGGCAGGATCTCATAGCGCGGCAGGCGCCGGTTGCCGGCCACCAGGGTGCGCAGCGCGTCGGCGGCGTCGCGGATTTCGCGTTCGCCGGAGAAGAAGATCAGGATGTCCCCGGGTTCCTCCCGGGACAGTTCGCGCACCGCCTCGGTGACCGCGTCCAGCGGGTCGCGGTCATCTTCCAGCGAGTCGCCGTTGGCGTCCTCCTCCGCCTCGTCCCCGAGCGGCTCGTCCAGCGGCCGGTAGCGGATCTCCACGGGGTAGGTGCGTCCGGAGACCTCCAGGATCGGGGCCGGTTCGGTCTGCCCGTCGGGCAGGGTGCGCCCAAAGTGGGCAGCGAAGCGTTCGGGGTCGATGGTCGCCGAGGTGATGATGATCTTCAGATCCGGGCGCCGGGGCATGATCTGCTTCAGGTACCCGAGCAGGAAGTCGATGTTCAGGCTGCGTTCGTGCGCCTCGTCGATGATGATCGCCGAGTATTTCTTCAGCAGCTTGTCGCGCTGGATCTCGGCCAGCAGGATGCCGTCGGTCATCACCTTCAGCTGGGTGCGCCGGGACACCTCGCCGGTGAAGCGCACGTGGAAGCCGACCTCGTCGCCGATCTTGGTGCCCAGCTCCTCGGCGATGCGTTCGGCCACGGTGCGTGCTGCCAGGCGGCGGGGCTGGGTGTGCCCGATCATCCCGCGTTCGGCCAGGCCCAGCTCCAGCAGCATCTTGGGCAGCTGGGTGGTTTTTCCCGAACCGGTTTCGCCGGCGATGATCACGACCTGGTTGTTGCGCACCGCGTCGAGGATGTCCTCGCGGCGGGCCGAGACGGGCAGTGCGTCGGGATATGAGATCTGTAGCGCCATGATACTGCCAATTCTAGGGCGGCGGCCCGGCAAACCGCGAAGCCGCCGGTTTTGCGGGCGGCGCCTGCGGGATCGGCGCGGGGAACCGGACCTGCGCGGTGTTGCCCCAAATCACAGCGCGGCAAAGTCAAATATGCATTTCGTCCACGGGTGCCCCGCCCGCGCCCGGGCCCGATGTACGTATCGGCCAGCGGGAGCGGGAATGGGCGGAAAAGTTCGACGAAATCCGGTGCATCGAATAAAAAGTGTCTACGACAGGCGCAAAGCCGTGGGCGAAGTGAGTTCTTTCACATGTAAGATCATGGGTAATCGTCATCACGTGGCAAGGACGCCGGCGGTAGCGGTCCCGGACCCCGGCGCCATCCGTGCCAGCTCGTGGTGGGGAGCACTCACTCGCATAGGGGACTTCGAAAGGAAGACGATGAAACGCTTCACGGCCATGAAATTCGCCGCGCTGGCGGCAACCGGTGCGCTCGCGCTGACCGCCTGCGGCAGCAATGGGGGAGGCAGCGGCGACGCGCCCGCCGAGGGCGAAACCGTCAAGATCGGCATCTCGCAGATTACCTCGCACCCGTCCCTGGACGCGGTGGTCAGCGGCTTCAAGAAGGGCATGGCCGACGCCGGCTACGAGGGCGATAAGGTCCAGTACGACGACAACAACGCGCAGGGCGACCAGGCCACCAACACCTCCATCGTGGGCAAGTTCGCCTCGGATTCGGACATGGACCTGGTGCTGGCCGTGGCCACCCCGACCGCGCAGGCCGCCGCCCAGGCGGTCACCAACATCCCGGTGGTCTTCTCCGCGGTCACCGACCCGGTGGATGCCAAACTGGTGCAGTCCAATGAGGAACCGGGCGCGAACGTGACCGGCACCTCGGACAAGAACCCGGTCGACGAGCAGCTGGCACTGCTGAAGGAACTGGCCCCGGACGCCAAGACCGTGGGCATCGTCTACTCCTCGGGTGAGGCGAACTCCGTGGTCCAGGTGAAGTGGGCGAAGGAAGCGGCGCAGAAGCTGGGCCTGGAGATCAAGGAGTCGGCGATCTCCGCCTCCAGCGAGGTGCAGCAGTCGGCGAACTCGCTGGACGTTGACGCCTTCTACGTGCCGACCGACAACGCGGTGGTTTCCGCGCTGGAGGGCCTGCTGCAGACCGCGAACAACAAGAAGGTCCCGGTCATCGCCGCTGACGGCGAATCGGTCAAGCGCGGCGCGACCGCCACCTACGGCATCAACTACGAGAAGCTGGGCGAGCAGACCGCGGCCATGGCCGTGAAGCTGCTCAAGGGTGAGGCCGAGGCCAAGACCCTGCCGGTGGAAACCCTGCAGGACGTGGACCTCTACCTGAACGAAGAGGCGGCGAAGAAGATCGACATGCAGTTCCCGCAGGAACTGGTCGACAAGGCCGCTGAAGTCTACTAAACCGGCAACCATCCAGGGCGAAGGCGAGGCGAGGGCAGGTGTTGCCTCGCCTTCGTCATGGGCACCAACTTCTCACAACTCAAGGATCCAAAAATGATCACAGCGGTTGAACTTGGCCTGATATATGCCGTGATGGCACTAGGGGTCTACCTCACCTTCCGCATCCTGGATTTCCCGGACCTGACGGTCGACGGGTCATTCACCACCGGGGCCGCGACGGCCTCGATCGGCATCGTCAACGGGATGAACCCGCTGCTGGCCACCGCGCTGGCGTTCCTGGCCGGGGCCGTGGCCGGGGTCATCACCGGCCTGCTGCACACCAAGGGCAAGATCGACGGGCTGCTGGCCGGTATCCTCACGATGATCGCCCTGTATTCGATCAACCTGCGCATCATGGGCAAGGCGAATGTGCCGCTGCTGGGGCAGGACACCCTGATCAGCCCGCTGCGCCAGGCCGGGATCCTGGGCACCTGGACCTCGGTGGCGCTGATGTTCGCCGGCTGCCTGGTCGCGGTCGCGATCGTGGTGTGGTTCCTGCACACCCAGCTGGGCATGGCGATGCGCGCCACGGGTGACAACGAGGAAATGATCCGCTCCTTCGGGGTGAGCACCGACAACCAGAAGATCCTGGGCCTGGCGCTCTCCAACGGTATGGTCGGGCTCTCCGGTGCACTGATCGCCCAGTTCCAGGGCTTCGCCGACATCGGCATGGGCATCGGGTTGATCCTGATCGGCCTGGCCTCGGTGATCGTGGGCCAGGCGATCTTCTCCCAGCGCTGGATCTGGCTGGCGGCGCTGGCCGTCGTCTTCGGCGCGGTGATCTACCGCCTGGTGATCCAGCTGGCGCTCAGCGCCGGCATGGAGGTCAACGACATGAAGCTGATCTCCGCGGTGCTGGTGGTGGCCGCGCTGCTGCTGCCCAAGTGGAAGGGCTTCCAGAAGCTGGTCAAGGCCGTCAAGCGCCCCGAACGCGACCAGATCGTTGAATCCTCCAAGGAAGAAGAGGTCAGCGCCAATGCTTGAGATCACCAACCTGTCGCGCACGTTCTTCCCGGGCACCGTGAATGAACGCAAGGCGCTGCGCAACATCAACCTGAGCCTGGACGCCGGGGAGTTCGTGACCGTGATCGGCTCGAACGGCGCCGGCAAGTCCACGGTGCTGAACATGGTCGCCGGCAAGCTGCAGCCCGATGTGGGCACGGTGAGCATCGACGGGAAGAACGTCACCCGGATGGCCGACTTCGCCCGCGCCCGGTACATCGGGCGGGTCTTCCAGGACCCGATGGCCGGCACCGCCCCGACCATGACGATCGAGGAGAACATGTCCCTGGCCTGGGCGCGCGGGAAGTTCCGCGGGCTGGGCCTGGGGGTGACCCCGAAGAAGCGCGAACTGTTCGCCCGTGAGCTGGCGAGCCTGGAACTGGGGCTGGAGCACCGGCTGAAGACGAAGGTGGGCCTGCTTTCCGGCGGGCAGCGCCAGGCGCTGAGCCTGCTGATGGCCACGTTCTCCGAACCGAAGATCCTGCTGCTCGACGAGCACACCGCGGCGCTGGACCCGCAGCGCGCGGCGCTGGTCTCCCGGCTGACCAACGACATCGTCCAGCGCCACCGGCTGACCACGCTGATGGTCACCCACAACATGGAGCAGGCGCTGCAGCTGGGCACCCGGCTGATCATGATGCACGACGGGCAGATCATCCTGGATTTGAACCAGCAGGAAAAGTCGGCGATGACCGTCAAGGACCTGCTCGGCGAGTTCGAGAAGATCAAGGGCGCGCAGCTCGATGACCGCACCATGCTGCAGTAGCCGGCGCTTGCTGCCCTAGCGGCACCAACCCCGCAGGCCGCGGCCCCACCCTCCTTTGCGAGGTGGGGCCGCGGCCTGCGCCGGTTAAGCCGTGGGGCTAGGCATCCTCGTGCAGGTGGCGCACCACCCGGGCCGAGACCCCGGCCGCCACCGCGTTTTCCGGCACGCCAGCGGTGAGCACGGCCCCGACGGCGATGACGGCGTTCTGCCCGATCCTCACCCTGCAGGTCCATGGGGGTAACCCTTCCGGTGCTGGTGCGGTGCCAGCTGGTATCCGGCCGGGGCCGTGCCGCCTTCGAACCTAGGGGCAGCATCGATCCAAAGGCAGCGTCGATTCTCGGTTTAGCCTGCCGCCACTGGGTGCTTCAGCCCGCACCTGGGTGCGAAACCGGGGGTGGGAAGAAAAACAAGACCCGCACCAGAACTGGTGCGGGTCTTGTCGTTGGTGCCCTCGAAAGGAATCGAACCTTCGGCCTTCTGTTCCGGAGACAGACGCTCTATCCACTGAGCTACGAGGGCGAATCGCGTTGGCGACAGGGTTGAGCTTATCAGGTTGGGGCACCGGTTGCGCAAATCGACGCCCGCGGTGATCAACCGAACAGCCCTGGCACCGGCTTTCCTGTGTCCGGGCACGTCACGAGCGGGCGCCAAGCGTGGCCGAACCGTTATTGTTTAAGGGTGACTCCAGAAGAACTCTCCGCTGCCATATCCGCATGCCTGACCCAGGCCGTCGCCGATGGGGACATTTCGGTCGATATCCCCGACACCGTGCGTGTTGACCGACCCAAGAGCCGCGAGCACGGCGACTGGGCGACGAACATTGCCCTGCAGCTGGGCAAGAAGGCCGGCATGGCCCCG
Source organism: Glutamicibacter sp. BSL13 (assembly GCF_052928425.1). NCBI lineage: Bacteria > Bacillati > Actinomycetota > Actinomycetes > Micrococcales > Micrococcaceae > Glutamicibacter > Glutamicibacter sp. BSL13. Next base: position 7,639 of record NZ_JAVGCZ010000055.1, on the reverse strand, counting down.
CGTGACTTCGCCACCATCCTGGCCGAGCGGCTGCGCCAGGTTCCCGGGATCGGGGCGGTGGACATAGCCGGCCCCGGCTTCTTGAACATCACCCTGGATGCGGCCGCCGCCGGGGAGCTGGCCCGCTCCATCGTGCAGGCGGGCGAAGCCTACGGGCAGAACCAGGCGCTGACCGGGCACGTGGTCAACATGGAGTTCGTCTCGGCGAACCCCACCGGCCCGCTGCACATCGGGCACACCCGCTGGGCGGCGCTGGGCGATGCGATCGCCCGCGTGCTGCGCGCCTCGGGGGCGCAGGTGACCAGCGAGTACTACATCAACGACGCCGGCAACCAGATGAACGTGTTCGCCACCAGCGTCTACAACCGGATGCACGGCCTGCCGGTGCCCGAGGGCGGCTACCCGGGCGAATACATCAAGGAGCTGGCCGACGTCGTGCTCGCCCAGGCCCCGGAACTGGCCGAGGCCGAACTGGGTGCGGCGCTGCCGCAGATCCGCGAACTGGCCTACGCCGCGCAGATGGCCGACATCAAGTCCACCCTGCAGGACTTCGGGGTCAGCTTCGACGTGTTCTTCTCCGAGGCGAAGCTGCATGAGGCCGGGGCGGTGGCCGACGCGGTGGCCCGGCTGCGCGAACAGGGGCACATCTTCGACCAGGACGGTGCGGTGTGGCTGCGCACCACAGACTTCGGGGACGACAAGGACCGCGTGCTGATCCGCGCGAACGGGGAGCCGACCTACTTCGCGGCCGACGCCGCCTACTACCTGTCCAAGAAGGACCGCGGGTTCATCGAGAAGATCTACCTGCTGGGCGCCGACCACCACGGGTACGTGAACCGCCTGAAGGCCATCGCCGCCTGCGCGGGGGATGACAAGGAGAAGAACATTGAGGTGCTGATCGGGCAGCTGATCAGCGTCAACGGGGCGAAGCTGTCCAAGCGCGCCGGGAACATCATCGAGCTGCGCGACCTGATCAACTGGCTGGGCGCCGACGCGCTGCGCTACTCGCTGGCCCGCTACCCGGCCGATTCGCCGATCGCGCTGGACCCGGAGCAGCTGAAGAAGAACACGAACGACAACCCGGTGTTCTACGTGCAGTACGCCCACGCCCGCTCCCGCGCCGCGGCGCGCACCGCCGCGGAAAAGGGCGTGGAGCGCACCGCGCAGGGCTTTGACGCCTCCCTGCTGACCCATCGAAGCGAAAACGAGCTGCTGGCGCTGCTGGGGCAGTTCCCCTCCGTGGTGGCCTCCGCTGCGCAGCTGCGCGAACCGCACCGCATCGCCCGCTACCTGGAGCAGGTGGCCGGGGCCTACCACTCCTGGTACGGCGCCTGCCGCGTCACCCCGATCGGCGACGGCGCGATCGAGCCGGTGCACACCACCCGCGTGTGGCTGAACGATGCGACCACCACGGTGCTGGCCAACGGCCTGCGCCTGCTGGGCGTGACCGCCCCCGAAAGGATGTAGCAATGAGCCAATCCCCACTGGCCCCCGAATGGCTGGGCTACCCCCAGGACGTCAACCAGCTGCGTGAGCGCGAATGGCCGCACGGGGTGGGCCGCGACTCGGACGGCGAGCTGACCGTGCAGGGGGTGAAGGTCACCGACCTGGCCCGCGAGTTCGGCACCCCGCTGTTCGTGCTGGACGAGGAGGACTTCCGCGCCCGCGCGGCCGAGTTCAAGCGCGCCTTTGACAACGCGTTTGACCGGCTGTGCGGCGGGGTGGACGTCTACTACGCCGGCAAGGCGTTCCTGTGCACCGAGGTGGCCCGCTGGGTGACCGAGGAGGGCCTGCGCCTGGACACCTGCTCCGGCGGGGAACTGCTGGTCGCCCAGCACGCCGGGGTGCCGGCGCAGAACCTGTCGCTGCACGGGAACAACAAGTCGGTGGGGGAGATCGCCCGGGCCATCGAACTGGGCGTGGGGCGCATCGTGGTGGATTCGCTCGACGAGCTGGAGCGGGTGGCCGCGCTGGCGCTGAACTCGGGCACCAGGGCCAACGTGATGCTGCGCCTGACCCCCGGGGTGCACGCCTCCACCCACGAATACATTGCCACCGCCCACGAGGACCAGAAGTTCGGCCTGTCGATCCAGCCCGGCGCCTCGGGCACCTCCGCGGCGCTGACCGCGATCGGGTACGCGGCCAAGCACGAGTGGATCAACCTGCTGGGCCTGCACGCCCACATCGGGTCGCAGATCTTCGAGGCCGAGGGCTTCGCGGTGGCCGCGCGCACGATGCTGGCGGTGATCGCAGAGGCGAAGGCGCGCTACGACGTGGTGCTGCCGGAACTGGACCTGGGCGGCGGCTACGGGATCGCCTACACCCAGGCCGATGACCCCTCCACCCCGCAGCAGATCGCCGATGAGCTGGCCGTGGTGGTCGGCCAGGCGGCGGAGGAACTGGGGCTCCAGGTGCCGCGGATCTCCATCGAGCCGGGCCGGGCGATCGCCGGGCCCTCGACCTTCACGCTGTACGAGACCGGGGTGCGCAAGGACGTGAGCGTGGACCTGCCCGAGGGCGGCACCGCCACCCGGCGCTACATCTCGGTCAACGGGGGGATGAGCGACAACGCCCGCCCGGTGCTCTACGACGCGGACTACACCGCGGCGCTGGCCAACCGTGTGACGCAAAGCGACGCAATTATTTCCCGCGTAGTTGGGAAACACTGCGAGTCAGGTGACATAGTCGTACGAGACGTCTACCTGCCCGAGGATGTGTCCTACGGTGATCTGCTGGCCGTGCCGGCCACCGGGGCGTACTGCTGGGCGCTGTCGAGCAACTACAACTACCTCACCCGCCCGGCCGTGGTGGCGATCAAGGACGGCACGCCGCGCCTGATCATCCGCAGGGAGACCGAATCCGATTTGTTGGCCCGTGACATGGGAGTGTAATTGAGCGCTAAGGACAGCCCGAGCGACAAGCCCAGCCCGAACGCTGCACGCAGCGGCGCCGGCCCCCGGCGCCTGAAGGTCGCCCTGCTGGGGTGCGGCACCGTCGGCGCCCAGGTGGCGCGGATCCTGCTTCAGGACGCGGCCGAGCTGGCCGCACGCAGCGGTGCGCAGCTGGAACTGATCGGCATCGCGGTGCGCAACACCGCGACCCGGCGCGACGTGCAGCTGCCGGCCGAGCTGTTCACCACCGACGCGGCTTCGCTGATCGACCAGGCCGATGTGGTCATCGAGCTGCTGGGCGGGCTGGACCCGGCCGGGACCTACATCCAGCGGGCGCTGCGCCGCGGGGCGTCGGTGATCACCGGGAACAAGGCGCTGATCGCCGCCGAGGGGGCCGGGCTGGGCGCGCTGGCCGCCGAGAACGGCGCGCAGCTGCGCTACGAGGCCGCGGTGGCCGGGGCGATCCCGATCCTGCGCCCGATCGCCGACTCACTGGCCGGGGACCACATCACCAAGGTGCTGGGTATCGTCAACGGCACCACGAACTTCATCCTGGACGCCATGGATTCCACCGGCGCCGCGTTTGGCGACGTGCTCGCCGAGGCGCAGCAGCTGGGCTACGCGGAGGCGGACCCGACCGCGGACGTGGAGGGGCACGATGCGGCGGCCAAGGCCGCGATCCTGGCCTCCCTGGCCTTCCACACCGAGGTGGCCATGGACCAGGTGCACTGCCAGGGCATCACCCAGATTACCGCGCAGGACGTGGCCGACGCGAAGGCCTCGGGCTACGTGATCAAGCTGCTGGCGATCGCCGAACGCACCGAAGCGGGCATCTCCGCCCGCGTGCACCCGGCCCTGCTGGAGCGCAGCCACCCGCTGGCCAGCGTGCGCGGGGCGTTCAACGCGGTGTTCGTCGAGGCCGAGAACGCCGGGGACTTGATGTTCTACGGCGCCGGGGCCGGGGGAGCGCCCACCGCCAGCGCCGTTATGGGCGACGTGGTCTCCGTGGCCCGGCGCCTGGCCTCCGGCGGGCCGCTGCCGCTGAGCTCGCACACCAGCCCCGCCACGCTGGTGGACTTCGCGCACATCGACACCCGCTACTGGATTGGCCTGTCGGTCAGCGACCAGCCCGGGATGCTGGCCAGGATCGCCACCGTGTTCGCCGAGCACGGGGTCTCGATCGAGGCGATGAACCAGTCCGCCGCCGACGACGGCAGCGCGCACCTGCGCATCCTCACCCACCGGGGCGCCGAGGCGGCGCTGAGCTCCACCGTCCAGGCCCTGGGGGCGCTGGACACCGTGGCATCCGTAACATCCGTTTTGAGAGTTGAAGGAAACTAACGTGGCCCATCAGTGGCGCGGAGTGATCCGCGAATACGCCGACCGCCTGCCGGTGACCGAAGCGACCCGGGTGATCACCCTGGGCGAGGGCGGCACCCCGCTGGTGCACGCCCCGGCCCTGAGCGAGCACACCGGCAACCAGGTGTACCTGAAGGTGGAGGGGATGAACCCCACCGGCTCCTTCAAGGACCGCGGGATGACCATGGCGATCACCGCCGCCGTTGCCGCCGGGGCGAAGGCCGTGGTGTGCGCCTCCACCGGCAACACCTCGGCCTCCGCCGCCGCCTACGCCACCCAGGCCGGGCTGAAGTGCGCGGTGCTGGTGCCCGACGGGAAGATCGCCATGGGCAAGCTCTCCCAAGCCGTCGCCCACGGCGCGCAGATCCTGCAGGTGAACGGCAACTTCGACAACTGCCTGGACGTGGCGCGCAAGCTGAGCGAAAACTACCCGGTGTTCCTGGTCAACTCCGTGAACCCGGCGCGCATCCAGGGGCAGAAGACCGGCGCCTTTGAGGTCGTGGACTTCCTGGGCGACGCCCCGGACTACCACCTGCTGCCGGTGGGCAACGCCGGGAACATCACCGCGTACTGGAAGGGCTACACCGAATACGCGGCCGCGTACACCAACCCGGCCGGGCAGGTGCTGCCGGCGGTGGCCACCAAGCGCCCGATCATGTGGGGCTTCCAGGCCGAGGGCGCGGCCCCGATCGTCAAGGGCCACCCGGTGACCGAACCGGACACCATCGCCACCGCGATCCGCATCGGCAATCCCGCCTCCTGGCAGCAGGCCGAGGCGGCCCGCGACGAGTCCGGCGGGCTGATCGACTCGGTGAGCGATGAGCAGATCCTGGCCGCGCACCGCTGGCTCTCCTCCCGGGAGGGCGTGTTCGTCGAACCGGCCTCCGCCGCCGGGGTGGCCGGGCTGCTCAAGCACCACGCGGCCGGCAACGCCCCGACCGGCAAGAGCATCGTGATCACGGTGACCGGGCACGGGCTGAAGGACCCGGACTGGGCGCTGAAGAACCAGGACGGCTCCGGCGTGGCCCCCACCAAGGTCGGCTACGACGTGGTCGAGGTCGCCGCGGCCCTGGGCCTGGCCTAGCCCGGCACGCCCCCCGCGGGCCCCGCGCCCCGGGCTCCGCGCCAACCCCTGCGGGCACCACCCGCACCCACCCATCTGCAGTCCCGCAGGCCGCCGGCACCCCGGCGGCCTGCGGTGCTCATTGACCTGGCAGGACACATGACAGCACCGATCACCCTGGGCCAGCACCTGCGCGTGGCCCCACCGGCCACCTCCGCGAACCTCGGCCCCGGCTTCGACTCCTTCGGCCTGGCCCTGGAGTTCCGTGACGAACTGCGCGTGCGCACCGCCAAGCACACCCGGGTCACCCTGGCCGGGGAGGGCGCCGGGCAGCTGCCGCGCGACGAATCCCACCTGATCGTGCGCAAGATCCGCGAATACTGGGCGGCGCGCGGCGCCCAGCCGGTGGGAATCGAATTGGAGGCGGTCAACCGGATCCCGCACGCCCGCGGGATGGGGTCCTCCGCCGCGGCGATCGTCGCCGCCTACGCCGCCGCCGACGCCCTGCTGCCGGCCGAGCTGCGCGGGGGCACCGAGGTGGTGTTCCAGGCCGCGGCCGCATGGGAGGGGCACCCGGACAACGTGGCCCCGGCCGTCTACGGCGGGCTGTCGATCTCGCTGACGAACCCCGAGGGCAGCTTCACCGCGCACCGGGTACCGGTGCACTGCTCGGTGCGCGCGGTCCTGGCGGTGCCCGACGCCGGGCTGTCCACCGAGGTGGCCCGCGGGGTGCTGCCCCAGGCCGTCCCGCACGCGGTGGCCGCCGCGAACTCGGCGCGCGCCGCCCTGCTGGTGCACGCCCTGGCCACCGACCCGGCCCAGTTGCTGGCCGGCACCGAGGACTTCCTGCACCAGCACTACCGGGCCGAGGCGATGCCCGAAAGCAGCGCGCTGCTGGCCCGGCTGCGCGGGGAGGGGCTCGCCGCGGTGATCTCCGGCGCCGGTCCGACCGTGCTGGTGCTGGTGGCCGACAACACCCAGCTGGGGCAGGCCGCTCAGCTGATCGAGGCGTTTAATGCCACATCCACCGGTTCCTGGCGTTGCGAAATTCCCGCCATTGCGTCAACGGGTGTTACAGTAGAGGTGCTGTAGCACTCATAGCAGGCCGGGAGTTTAGACACCTTCACCAAGGGAAGACCCTGTGGCCACCGTGTTGCGGAGGACGCCAGAAGCACGATCTGGCGGTTTTCGCGCAAACATTCCGGTTTCTTTACTGCTGTCTTACGGCACCCGAGTTTGATATCCCCCAGCGCGTCCGCATTTGGTGCCGAGGTGATATCTCTCTTTCCATATCAATCGCGCCCCACCTTAAAAGTTTCATCGCCAAGGTGACGCGACTGACAGGTGCAGCAGATGGCTCCGTCTGGGGCGCTGCACCGGATTTAGGCACAGTGGGTCGGTGAGACCGACCCGCCCTACCAGTCAGAAGGAACATTCGTGACCGAAACCACGAGCCTCACCGAAGGCGTGGACAACCAGACTTCCACCAAGAGCGCCGGACTGGCATCCCTGAAGATGGTTCAGCTGCAGCAGCTGGCCTCCCAGTTGGGCATTACCGGCGGTTCGCGCATGCGCAAGGCCGAACTTGTTGCCGCGATCAGCTCGCACCAGCGCGGCGGCGCGGTCGCCGACCGCGAAGCCAAGGAGTCGGCGAAGTCGGCCGCCGAGACCGGGACCGATGAGGCCGCGCAGCAGCCGGCCAAGGCCACCCGCACCCGCCGCAGCACCAAGCCCGCCGCCGATGCCGAGGCCGCCGCCGAGAGCGCCGAAGCCCCAGCCGAGAAGAAGCCGGCCACCCGCCGCGGCTCGCGCCGCGTCACCGACCCGGGCAAGGTCTCCGAGACCGCCGACGCCCCGGCACAGGACACCGCAGCCCAGCCCGAGCCGCAGGGCGAGGCCAAGGCCGAGGAAGGCGAGCCGCGCAAGAAGAACACCCGCCGCGCCTCATCCAAGGCCCAGGCCCCGGCCGAGACCTCCGAAACCCCGGCCAAGGCCGAGGGCGGGGAGAAGGGCGAAACCCAGGACGCAGAGAAGGACTCGACCCAGCGCGAGGAGCGCGGCCGCGGACGCAACACCCGTTCGCGCAACCGCCGCGATGCCAGCCAGGACGCCGAGCAGGGCACCGAGGCCAGCGACGAGGGCCAGGAGCGCGGCGAACGCCAGGACCGTTCCGAGCGCAACGACCGCAACGACCGCAATGGCCGTGGCCGCAACCGCCGCGACCAGCAGGACTCCTCCCAGGACGATAGCTCCGAGGGCGAGGAAGGCCAGGAGCGCGGTGAGCGCCAGGACCGTTCCGAGCGCGGGGACCGCAATGAGCGCAATG
>NZ_JAVGCZ010000054.1:0-17608 GCF_052928425.1 Glutamicibacter sp. BSL13 | reverse complement strand
AAATGGCCGGCATGGTGCCGGTCTCCGGGTCCAGCTACTCCTACTCCTACGCCACCCTGGGCGAGGGCATCGCCTGGGTGTGCGGCTGGTGCCTGGTGCTGGAGTACGCGGTCTCGGTCGCGGCCGTCGCGGTTGGCTCAGGGCAGTACGTGAACCAGACCCTGGCGGTGTTCGGCCTGGCGCTGCCCGATGCCCTGGCCGCCGGCCCGGCCGAGGGCGGGGCCGTCAACCTGCCGGCGCTGGCCACCGTCGTGCTGGCCATGGTGCTGCTGGCCCGCGGGGCCCGCGAATCGGCGCTGGCCAACACGGTGATGGTGCTCATCAAGATCGGCATCCTGGTGTTCTTCGCCGTCGTGGCGTTCACCGCGTTCAACGCCGGGAACTTCCAGCCGCTGTTGCCGATGGGCGCCGCCGGAATGAGCGCGGCCGCCTCCATGGTCTTCTTTTCCTACATCGGGTTCGACGCCGCCTCCACCGCCGGGGAGGAAGCGGTCAACCCGCAGCGCGACCTGCCCCGGGCGATCCTGATCGCCATGTTCATCGTCACCGCCGTCTACGTGCTGGTCGCGGTCGCCGCGATCGGGGTGCGCCCCTGGCAGTGGTTCAACGGGACCGAGGCGGCGCTGGTGCAGATCGTCGCCGAACTGACCGGACAGCGCTGGGTGGTGCTGCTGTTCGCGCTGGCCGCGGTCGTGGCGATCCTCTCCGTGGTGCTCACCGTGCTCTACGGGCAGACCCGCATCCTGATGAGCATGGGCCGCGACGGGCTGGTCCCGCGGCTGTTCGCCCGGGTGTCCCCGCGCACCGGCACCCCGGTGGCCGGCACCCTGGTGGTCGGATCCGTCGTGGCGCTCACCGCCGCGCTGATCCCGCTGGGGCAACTGGCCGAGGCGACCAGCATCGGCACCCTGTTCGCGTTCGCGCTGGTGGGCGCCGCGGTGATCTACCTGCGCCGCACCCAGCCCAAGGCCGAACGCACCTTCCGGGTGCCGCTGTACCCGCTGACCCCGATCCTGGGCATCGCCGCCTGCCTGTTCCTGATGCTGAACCTGGACTGGCGCACCTGGGCGGTCTTCGGGATCTGGATGGTGATCGGCGCCGGGATCTACCTGGGATACGGCCGACGCCACTCCCGGCTGGGATTGCTGAGCGAGGAACAGTACGCCAGCCAGCAGGAGTAGCCGGCCCGACCAGGTCACCTTGCCCGGACCGGGCGCCTTGCCGGCCCGACCACTTTGCCCGGCCCTGCCCGTCGCCTCCACCTGGCGGCCGCGGCTGCTGGGAGCTGGCTCGCAGGCGCTGGCCGGGGCCCGGCCCACGGGTCTAGGCTGGTGGCAGCGGGAAAAGGCCCGCACCGGATGAACCGGCACGGGGTGGGAAGGCGGAAGGCCATGCGCCTGGCAGTACTGCAGCACGACGCGCATCCCTCGGATGTGACCAGCAACCTGCACCACCTGGAGCAGGCGGCGCAGATGGCCGCCGAACACCACGGCAACGTGCTGCTCAGCCCGGAGCTGTTCCTCACCGGCGCGGACCCGCACCTGGTCACCCGGGTGCTCTCCCCGGCCGGGCTGCGCGATGTGCACCAGGCGGTGGCGGGGATCGCCAGCTCATACAACATCGCCCTGGCCTATTCGCTGCCCGCCTACCCACCGGACGGGGCGGCCGGCCGGCCGCAAATCACCAGCTACTTCGTGGACGACGCCGGGGACCTGCTGGCCAGCTATGCGCGCGCCCACCTGCGCAGCGCCGCGGAACACGACACCTTCGACCCCGGCCAGCTGCCCCCGCAGGTTTTCGACTACCAGGGCACCGGGTTCGCGCTCTCCAGCGGCTATGACGTGCAGTTCCCCGAACATGCCCGCGCCGCGGCCCTCGCCGGGGCCGGGATCCTGCTGGTGCCGGCCGCCGCCGAGCAGGGCTCCGAGTCCCTGGCGGTGAAGCTGCTGCCCACCCGGGCCATGGAGAACGGCATCTACCTGGCCTGGGCGAACCACTGCTCGGTGCAGGGCGGGATCCCGATGGCCGGAACCAGCACCATCATCGGCGCGGACGGGCAGAACCTGCGGGTGGCGGGCAACGACCCGCAGCTGATCATGGCCGACGTGGACCCGATCCGCCAGCAGGCGATCCGCAAGCTGGATCCGTACCTCTCCCGGATCCGCCCCGAACTGTACGCCGTCGCCCCGGGAGGCTCACCGGGCTAACCGGCACCGCTCCTCCCGCCGGAACAGAAGCGCCAGGGGACAAGGAGCCAGGAGCCAGCACCCAGCAGCCGGGAAGGCATGGTGCCGCAGCCTGCCAAGGTGGCGCAGCCTCCCAAGGTGGCGGCGTCGTGGCGGCGGCGCCGGGAACGGGTCGTGGGGGAGCAGCAGCGGCCCCGGAAGCGACGCCGGACTTGGTAGCGTGGGAACTGCGGCACGAGCAGGAGGTAGCAGATGGACACTTTTGAGCAGGCCGGCCAGACAGCGCGGCCCACGCCCACCGCCACCGGGCCGGACACGTCGCAACCCCGGTTCCCGGCCAGCCTGGCCAATGTGCGCCAGGTCGGGGGCATCGCGGCCGGCTCGGCCACCGTGCGCCCCGGGGTGCTCTTCCGCAGCGCCGCACCACACCATGTGGATGAGGCGATCTCAGGGTGGGTCGCCCAGGCCGGCATCACCCGCATCTTCGATCTGCGCAGCGACTTTGAGGCCCGGCGGGTCAACGGCTTCCCGGAAACCTCCGGCGCCGCGGTGCGCACCAGGCTGCCGCTGCTGGAGGGGGCGTTCGCCCCGGGCGGTCAGCTGCCCTCGCTGGAGGAGCTCTACCTGCCCCTGGTGCTGGAACACGCCCCGGTGTGGGCGCGGATCGCCGACGAGGTCGCCGGCAACCGGCACTCCACCCTGGTGCACTGCACGGCCGGCAAGGACCGCACCGGGGTGGCGGTGGCGCTGCTGCTGTTGGCGGTCGGCGCCGAACGCGACGCCGTATTCGAGGACTACGCGGCCTCCACCGCCGCCCTGTCCGGGGCCTGGCTGGAGTCGATGCGCGAGCAGATCACCCAGGCCGGGGTTCGGGTGGATGAGAAAATGGTGGAAATGATGGTGGGGACCAGTGTCCCCGGCCTGGACAGGGCGCTGCGCCGGGTGGAGGAACGCCACGGCAGCGCCGCCGACTACCTGCTGGCCGGAGGGCTGGCACCCCAGCGTCTTGAGGCGTTGGGCGAACGGCTGCTGAGCTAGGCGGCCGGGGCGGAAAGGAGAACCTTGCGTTTCGACGCGATTGACCCCACCGCGCAGATCAAACTGGTCGCGGTGGACATGGACGGCACCTTCCTGGATCCGGAGGGGAACATCCCCCAGGCCGCCTGGGCGGTGATCGACCAGCTGCACCGGCGCGGCATCACCTTCGCCCCGGCCAGCGGCCGGCAGCACGCCCGGCTGGCCGAGCAGTTCGCCGCACTGGGCCCGGAATTGACGATCATCGCCGAGAACGGCACCGTGGTGATGCGTGGGGAGACCGAGGTCTACTCAAACGTGATCGACCCGCAGCGGGTGGAACACGTGATCCGGCGGCTGCGGGACGCCGGGCCGGAACTGGACGCGGCGGTGGTGCGCTGCGGGCGACGGGTGGGATACCTGCAGCAGCCCACCGAACGGGTGGCGCGGGCGGTCGCCCCCTATTACGCGCGCACCGAGTCGGTGCCCGATCTCCTGCAGGTCCGCGACGAGACCATCAAGCTGGCCATCCACAGCCCCGCGAATTCCGCGGCCGTGGCCAAGGTGTTGGAACCGCTCAGCCAGGAGCTGCAGGTGGTGATTTCCGGGCCGGACTGGGTGGATGTGATGAACCTGGGCGTGCACAAGGGCATCGCGGTGCGCCGGCTGCAGGAATCCCTGGGCATCGGGCCACAGCAGACGGCGGCGTTCGGGGACTACCTCAACGACCTGCAGATGCTGCAGGCCGCGACGTATTCCTTCGCGATGCACAACGCACACCCCACCATCCGGCAGGAGGCGCGGTTCACCGCCCCGCCGAACAGCGAGTACGGGGTGCTGCAGGTGCTGCAGGCCTACCTGGCAGGTGCGCCGCAGCTGCTGGGCCACCAGGTGCGCTGAACCTGCGCCGGCATCGAACCGGACGTGCGTGGGGTGCAGAACCTGTGGCCGGAGCCGGTGGTTTTAGCACCCCTGGTTACCGGGCCGGCGGTTTTAGAACCCGCGGCGTCGGCCGATGAAGCGGTCCACGCCGGCCCGCCCGGTCCCGGTCAGCGCGAAACCGGCCAGCACCACGGCCAGGAGCAGCACCAGCTCATACCCGCCGTCGGCGGCAAAGAAGCCCGCTTCCCGGTGCACCAGGAAAAACGCGGCCACCATTTCCGCCAGCAGCAGCAGCGACACGAACCGGGTCGCCAGCCCGAGCACCAGCAGCGCCCCGCCCAGGAGTTCCACGCCGATCAGCACCGGGGCGGCCAGGGTCGGATAGGGCACGGCCATGGTCTCCAGCCATTTCACGGTGGCCGGCACGCCCTCACGGTACTTCTGCCAGCCGTGGATCATGAACACCGCGCCGACCACCAGGCGCAGCGCGGTGGCGGCCAGGGTGGACAGGGCTGCCTGGGCGGATCGGGTCATCGGCCTTCCTTCGGGTGGCGGGTAGCGGCACCACCCACCCTATGCCAGGCGCCGCCGACGGCCCGGGAACGGGCACCGGTGCGCCGCTTCCCGTGCTTCGGCCAGATGCAGACCTCCCGAAGGAGCGGGGCGGGCACGCAAGACCGTGAAAGGCCGGGGCCGGCGCGCTAACCCCGGAAAGGGACCCGGGGCGGGAAAGACCAAGGCGGGCGGGGACCAGGGCCTCCTACAGCGGAGGGTTGGCCGCCAGGTGGTTCGCGATCGCGTCGAACGCCCGGATCGTGGGGAAGAGCTTGCCCGGATCCTGCGGGTAGGGCCAGCTGGAGAGCTTGACCCCCACGGTGGCGGTGTTCGGGTTCATGTAGATCATCTGCCCGTGGATCCCCAGGGCCAGGGCGACGTCGGAGCCGGGGTACGGGAACCAGATCTGGTTGCGGTACATCCCACCGGGCATCCGGTTATCGCCCGGGGAGTCCTCAAAGGCCTGCCGGGAGTCCGCCGCCCCGGTGAACGTGTCCTGGATCCAGGCCTCGTCCAGCACCTTGTTGCCGTTCAGCGCGGTCCCGCCGTTGACGTAGATCTGCCCGAAGCGGGCCAGGTCGCGCAGGGTCGCGTTGAACCCGCCGTCGAACATCCCGGTGCCCAGCTGGTCGGTGCCCATCACCAGGTCCTGCTGCGCGCCGATGCGCGACCACACCAGGTCGGACAACAGCTGCTGCATCGGCTGCCCGCCGGCGGCCTCACACACCCAGCCCAGCACGTCGGTTTCGCAGGAACGGTACTCGAACGGGCCGCCGTGCGGCGCCTTGGCCTGCAGGCTGGCCAGGTATTCGTACATGCCGTGGGCCGGGTTCTGGTTCTGCTCATCGCGCACTGCCCAGCCGATCGCCTGCTCCAGCAGGCGCACCTCGGCCTGGTGGTCCAGGTACTCCTCGGAGAATTTGATGCCCGAGCGCATGTCCAGCAGGTGGCGCACGGTGGCCCCGGCATAGCCGCTGGCCTCCAGCTGCGGGACATAGTCGGTGACCGGCCGGTCGACCTGCAGCTTGCCCTGCCCGCACAGGATCCCGGCCACGGTGCCCACCAGGGTCTTGCTCACGCTCATCAGCAGGTGGTCGGTCACCGAAGTCATCGACCCGGAGTATTCCTCAACCAGCATCTTGCCCTGGTGCATCACCAGCCAGCCGTCGGTGTTGGTGGCCTGGATGACGCTGCGCACGGTCAGCGACGGCTCGTTCTCGTTGTTTTTCAGCAGCTCGATGCGGCCCAGGTCCATCGGCACCAGGTGCAGCTTGGCGATCGGCTCACCGCCGCGGCTGACCCTGGCGGTGGGCAGGACTTCGGAGAGGTTCTGGAAGCTCCACGCCAGGTTTTCCGGGTGCTGCCAATTCTCGACCGTCACGGTCCGGTTCGGCTTGGCAGGTGTCATCGGGCGCCCATTGTCCTTTCCCCGGTGGTCAGTTGCAATCCATCGGAGGATACCACCGCCAGCCGCCGGACGCCGGGCAAGCGCGGCTATTCGGCGGCCGCCGGGGGCACCGGGATGCCCTTGTAGAGCGAACGCACCGAGGAGATGAAGTGCTTGGCGTCGATGCTCAGCCTGGTGCCCTTGCGCCCCTCGTACTGCAGTTTCGCCTTGGTGACCAGTACCCCCAGATCAGCGCCCTTCCAGCGGTAGTCCTCCGCCCCGTAGATGCGCAGGAAGAACGCCTCCTTGTGATGCTGCAGCTGGTGCCAGTCCAGCGCGGCGCGCACGTACTGCAGCTTGCCGGAGGAGTCCAGCACGTACTGCCCGGTGCGTGGGGCGTGGGTGAGGTACTCCACAATGTCATCGGTTTCCTTGATGATCATGTGGCTCCAGATATCGGCCCCGCTCAGCGCCTCCCAGCGCTCGTTGATCTCGTCGACGTCCAGCTCGAAGTCGACGTCCAGGAACTCCAGCAGGTGGAAGAGGAACAGCGGTACGTCCGCGTAGGCCCCTGCGGTCACGTTCGTGATGGCGCTGGCCCCGGAGATGCGGGGGTTCAGCTCACCCAGGTACACCTCGTCGCTGTCCGTGTCCACCAGCACGTCGACCTCGAAGAAGCCGCGGTAGCCCTTGTCCTGCAGCCCGCTGCCCACCTTGCGCACCAGCTCGATGGCCCGCGCCCGCTGGGAGGCGGTGAGCACGTCGGGGTGCATCTCGTTGCCGCACCAGCCGCCCTTGTAGGGGGTCAGCTCGTCGTAGCCGGCCAGTTCGGTCAGGAACGGGCCGACGACGGTGCCGCAGCGGGTGAGCACCGCCTCCACGGCCACCGGCACGTTGTTGATCCGCTTCATGACCTTCAGCTGCTCGCCGATCATGTTCGCCGCGTTCTTGTCCCAGTCCGCTTCCTCGGCGATGAAGAACGTGGTCTTGCCCGAGTCCCCGTAGGGGGTCTGCACCACCAGGTCGGTGCCCAGCCGGTTGCTGCGCGCCAGTTCCAGCAGATCCGCATAGTTCGTCGCATAGCCCAGCACGTTGGGCACCGAGGCGGCCCCGGCCTTGTTGCCCAGCTCCGTGGTGACGATCTTGGAGTCCAGGTGGGTGCGCAGTTCCGCCGGCGGCAGGATCAGGTCGTAGCCCAGCTCCTCGCAGATCTGCTCGGTTTCCTCATCGAAGAACACCATGGCGATCTTCGGGCGCTCGCCGCTGGCCGGGCGCCGGGAATCGATGTGCTCGCGCACCTCCGGGTTCTGCAGCAGCCAGTTGTTGATCGCCTCGCCGCTTTCGAATTCGATGTACGGCTTCTCGGTGGGGGAGAAGACCCGGGGATGGGCCCCGTCCCAGCCGTCGTAGTAGGAGATGTAGCTGAAGCGGCGCACCCAGCGGTCCAGCCCGAGCAGATTGAAGGGGGTGGCACCCACGAAGTAGATCGGGGTTTCGTTGGTCCGGAAGAAATGGCGCACCTCGCTCATGTTCTTCAGCGGCCGGGTGAACTTCACGATCCGCGCTTCGCTGTCCTCGGCAATCTCGGTGGTGTAGGCGGCGTCGGTGCCCACGTTGGCCGTGGGCACGTCCTCGCTGGGAGGGGTGGCCCGCCAGCGGGCGATATCGCTCGGTTTCGGCATCCGCTGCTTGCGGCGAATTTCAGGTGCGGCTACATCCTTGCCCATCATCAGGTCCCCCACTGTTCAGGTTCTCGTAGTCTTGGTGTGATCGAAATCTCGTGTAGACAAGAGCTTGTGTCAACAGGCGTTGAAAATCAATTTATGTCACATCCATGTGACACCGCCGACGTAATCGGGCGCGTGCCTGGATGTGAAATCATGATGAACTTCCAGCGCTATGCAATTTTCCAGGCACCGCCCCGGGCCCTGCCGGAACGAAAAATGCCCGTGCTGAACCAGTTCGAAGACCGATCCAGCACGGGCATCCAATGTGATCTGTGCCTCGTGAAGACTACCTTGCCATGTGGGCGCCTTGCCCGCCAGTACCCCAGCACCAATGTGGGGCGGACGCGCGCTACGGCAGCCGCTGCAGCATCTGGTCGAAAGTGGGCTCGTCGAACTGGAAACCCAGCTCCTCCAGCACGCTGCTGGTGACGTGGCGTCCGGTCAGCGCCATGCGCGGATTGCTGCCCAGCAGGTTCGCCCCGGCCTGCACCAGGCGGGCCGGGGCCCCGATACCGGGCATGGAGTACTTGGCGCGCAGCGCCCGCATCATCTCCTCGTTGCGCACCGGGTGCGGGGCCGCGGCATGCACGATGCCCTCCGCCGGGCGCTCGCCTTCGATGCCCAGCAGCTGGCGGACCAGCTTCAGCCAGTCCGCCAGTGCGATCCAGCTGACCCACTGGGCCCCGGCGCCCACCGGGCCGCCGAGCCCGGAACGCACCAGCAACAGCAGCCGGCGCAGCAGCGGCGCCTGCTCGCCGAAAACCAGTGGGGTGCGCAGCACGTAATTGTGCTCGGCCCGCACCGGGGCCTGGGCGAACGCCTCCTCCCAGGGGCGGGCGACCCCGGTCATCTCCGGCAGCGCGGCGCTGCCGGTGGGCAGCGCACTGGATTCGGTGAGCCGGGCCTCGCCGGCGTCGCCAAAGATCGCGGTGGTGCTGGACTGCACCCAGGTCTGCATCGGAACGCCAAGGCGGGCCACCGCATCGGCCAGGGCGCGGGTGGAATCCACGCGGGAGCTGCGCAACCGGTCAAGGGAAGCCGGGGTGTTGCGCTGGTCCACCAGCTCACCGGCCAGGTTGACCAGGCTCACCGGGTAGTTCTCGCGCAGGAACGCCGCCCGCCACGGACCCTGGTGCTTGCCGTCCCAGAGGAATTGGGCGGCCGGAAAATCCGGTTCCTGGGTGCGGGTGAGCACCACCACCGAGTTGCCGCGGCACACCAGGTCCGCGGTCAGCCTCCGGCCCAGGTAGCCGCGGCCGCCGGCGATCACCACGTGGCGGCGCACCCGGTACCGGCCCTGGTGCGGGATCAGCCGGTAGAGGCGCGCGCAGCTGATGTCGAAATCGTCGAACAGGGGATTGGCGACCGTGTGCTTGAACGCGGTGGTGCCCGGGCCGGTCAGCTCCACGGTGAAGTGCAGCCGGGCCCCGCCCTGGACCGCCTCCACCGCCCAGCGCAGCGCCAGGGAGCCGCCGGGCTGCGGCTGGGTGAATTCGACCAGGCGCTGGGCCTGGTTGCGCCGGGTGATGGACCCGGAAGGGGCGGTCTCGCGGTGCAGGGCGCCCAGCAGGCGGCCCGGGGGCAACAGGTCCACGGTGCTGCCCACCCCGCGCTGGTCGTCGTGCACCAGGAACCCGTCGAAACTCTTCATCCACTGCCCGGTCTGCTTCAGGTTGCCCACCACGGCGAAGATCGCGTCCGGGTCGGCGGAGAGGAAACGGGATTCGGTGCGCTGCCAGGAGGTCAGCGTGTGCTTCAGCGAGGCCAGGGTCATCAGTCCTTCGGGTTCGGTCCTGCCCCGTCCGGTCGGGGCACCGGGCAGGGATCGTGTCTCCATCGTAGGCACGGCGTGCGCCGCTGCACAGCATTCGCGTCCAGGTGCGTGGCCGCTGGCCGGGCCGTGGGCGCTGGGTGCTTAACGGGTTGCGCCCCGCCACGCCGGTGGGGCGTAGCGGGGCGCAGACGGCAGGCCGCGGGCGGGAGGCTTAGGCGCGGGCCTTGGCCCCGACCTCGTCCTCCATGGCGGTGAACTCGGACTCGATGGTCTCGTTCGGACGGTAGGTGGAACGCGACACCAGCCAGGCCACCAGCAGGTTGACCAGGAAGCCGGGCACGATTTCGTACATCACACCGCTCAGGGCCGCGATGTTGCCCCACACGAAGACCACGACCGCGCCGCTGACCATGCCGGCAAAGGCGCCGACGGCGGTCAGCTTGCGCCAGTAGAGGCTGAGCAGGATGATCGGGCCGAACGCGCCGCCGAACCCGGCCCAGGCGAACGCCACCAGTTCCAGGATCGAGGAATCCGGGTTCAGCGCCAGCAGTGCGGCGATGACCGCCACGGCGAGCACGCCCAGCCGGCCCAGCAGCACCAGCGACTTGGGGCTGCCCTTGCGGCCCATCAGGTTGTACAGGTCCTCCACCAGCGCCGAGGAGCACACGATCATCTGCGAGGACATGGTGGACATGATGGCCGCCAGCACCGCGGCCAGCACCAGCCCGGCGATCAGCGGGTGGAAGAAGATCTGCGAGAGCAGCAGGAACACAGTTTCGCTGTCGGCGGTGCTCAGCGGCTCGTCGGCGAAGTACGCCACGCCGATCAGCGCGGTGCAGATGGCGCCCAGCGCGGTCAGGAACATCCAGCCGATGCCGATGCGGCGGGCCACCTTGGCCTCGCCCGGGGTGCGCAGCGCCATGAAGCGCACGATGATGTGCGGCTGGCCGAAGTAGCCCAGGCCCCAGGCGGCGGTGGAGATGATGGCCACCAGCGCCAGGATCCAGCTGGTTTCGTCGAAGGAGGAGAACAGGTTGAACGCCTGCGGGTTGGCCTCGGTGATCCGGCTGCCCAGCGTGGAGATGTCCCCGCTGCGGAAGACCGCCACGATCGGCACCGCGATGAGCGCCGCGAACATCAGCACGCCCTGGGCGACGTCGGTCAGCGAGGCGCCCAGGAACCCGCCGAACAGGGTGTAGAGCAGGGTGATGGCCGCGACGAACAGCATGCCGTTCAGGTATGGCCACCCGAAGGAGGCCTGGAAGAACTTGCCGGCGGCGACCATGCCCGAGGAGACGTAGAAGGTGAAGAACACCAGGATGATCAGCGCCGAGGCGATGCGCAGCAGGTGCTTGCGGTCCTTCAGGCGCTTTTCGAAGAAGCTGGGGATGGTGATGGCGTTCTGCGCGATCTGCGTGTAGGAGCGCAGTCGCGGGGCGACGAACTTCCAGTTCAGCCACGCGCCGATGGTCAGGCCGATGGCGATCCATGCTTCGTGCAGGCCGGTGACGTAGATGGCGCCGGGCAGGCCCATCAGCAGCCAGCCGGACATGTCGGAGGCCCCCGCGGACAGCGCGGCCACCCAGGGTTTGAGCCCGCGGTCGGCGAGCATGTAATCGTCGATGTTGCTGGTGCGACGGTAGGCGAAGTAGCCGATACCGAGCATCACGCACATATAGAAGACGATCGCGATCATCTGGAATGTATGGTCGGACATGATTTCCTCATTGCTAGTGCTCCCGTGCGGGGTCATTCCCCCCATGAACGAATGGGGCGCACGGTCACCGGGTGCGGAAAACCACTATGGCATCCTTTGAGTGATTTGTCGCTCACGAAAGCCCGCGTCGTTACCATTTCGTGACCTATTCTGTGGCTGGGGTCACCACCTCGGCGTTCCGCTCCGCGGCGTGCGGGGAGGGCAGCGACTGCGCCTGGTCGTGCAGGCATTCGCGCACCGCCAGGATCGCCGGGTTGCGCTCGGAGGAATGACGCATCGCGGTGAACACGGTGCGCACCGGCGCCCCGGGCAAATCGGCGATGCGCAGCCCGCGCCGGCGCTGGGCCCACACCAGGTCCGGCAGCAGCGCCACCGCGTTGCCCGATTCCACCAGCTGCACATGCGCCTGCAGGTCAGCGGTCTCGTAGCGCACGTCGGGTTCGAACCCGGCCGTCCGGCAGGCCTGTTCGGCCCAGTGCCGGCTGGCGGCGCCCACCGGCTCCATGACCCAGGGCAGGTGGGCGGCGTCCTCGATGCGGATGACCCGATCGAACTCCGAGACCTCGGTGGGGTCGGTGGCCGGCAGCGCCAGGCGCAGCGCGTCGTGGGTGAGCGTGCGCCGGTCCAGGTTCTCAAAGTGGCGGGCCGCGTGCCCCGGGTACTGTTCGGCGACCACTAGGTCAAAGTTGCGCGCCGCGGTCTCATGCAGGGCGCGTTCGGGCTCCTGCTGGCTCATCTCCACGCGCAGGTGCGGGTGCTGCTGGCGCAGCTGGCCCAGCGCCCCGGGCAGGATCGCCAGCATCGCGGTCTGGAACACGGCCAGGCGCACCGTGCCCGAGACGGTGGACAGGGTCGCGGACAGGTCCGCCTCGGCCCGCTCCATCGAGTCCAGCAGCTGCTCGGTGTGCGCGACCAGCACCTGTGCCTGGGGCGTGAGGCTCAGGGTGCGCCCGTTGCGCTGCAGCAGCTTCACCCCGGCCTCCGCCTCCAGCAGACTCAGCTGCTGGGAGACCGATGAGGGGGAGTAGCTCAGCTCGTAGGCGACCTCCGCGATCGTGCCACGCAGGCTCAGTTCGCGCAGCAGGCGCAGACGGCGCATTTCCAACATGTTCCTCGTACCTTTCGCCCTAGAGAAGCCGGGAAAAACCGGGGTTTCGGCACCCCCAACGATACCTTGGGAAAACCGAATGGAATAGTTAAGTTTTGTTCACTTTTCCTGAACTGATTTAAGGGCCATACTCTTAGTGCACACAGCTTTTTCGCAGCAAGACGCCGCATCGGAACCCACCCGTCCCCGGCCGGTCCCAGAACGAAAGATGCGTTGGTGCTCCGGTCCAATCAGATGAAGCATTAGGAAAGGCGCAACGTGTCAGTCACTAGCCACATCCCCAAGAACATTCCCCCGGCGCAGGCCGCCGACGGCAGCGCCCTCGTCGAGCCAACCGAACTGGCCGACGAGGCCATCGAACTGGTCAAGAGCTGGCTGCAGCAGGCCTCCGAAATCCCGGCCGACGCCGCCGCCGCGCGCCTGGCCGGGGTGCTGAAGGACCCCAACGGCCTGGACTTCACCGTCGGATTCGTTGACGGGGTCATCCGCCCCGAGGACTTGAAGGTGGCCGCCGCGAACCTGAAGATGCTGGCCCCCAAGGTGCCCTCTTTCCTGCCCTGGTACATGCGCAAGGCCGTCGCCCTGGGTGGGACCATGGCCCCGATCATGCCCGGCATCGTGGTGCCGATCGCCCGGCGCGTGTTGCGCGAAATGGTCGGGCACCTGATCATCGACGCCTCCGATGCGAAGCTGGGCAAGTCGATCTCCAAGATCCGCCGGGAAGGGGTGGACCTGAACGTCAACCTGCTCGGCGAATACATCCTGGGTGAGGGCGAAGCCGCCCGCCGCATCGCCGGCACCGAGAAGCTGCTGGCCCGCGATGACGTGGACTACGTCTCGATCAAGGTCTCCTCGACCGTCGCCCCGCACAACCACTGGGCCTTCGACGAAGCGGTGGAGAACATCGTCGAGAAGCTGGTGCCGCTCTACCGCCAGGCCAACAACGCCTCGCCGAAGAAGTTCATCAACCTGGACATGGAAGAGTACAAGGACCTGGAGCTGACCATCGCGGTCTACACCAAGCTGCTCTCCCGCGAGGAATTCAAGGACCTGCGCACCGGCATCGTGCTGCAGGCCTACCTGCCCGACGCGCTGGGCGCGATGATCGGGCTGCAGGAATTTGCCGCCGCCCGCGTCGCCGAGGGCGGGGCCCCGATCAAGGTGCGCGTGGTCAAGGGCGCGAACCTGCCGATGGAAACCATGGAGGCGGACCTGCACGGCTGGCCGCTGGCCACGTGGCACAGCAAGCAGGACTCGGACACCAGCTACAAGCAGGTGCTGGAGTACGCGCTGCGCCCGGACCACATCGGCAATGTGCAGATCGGCATCGCCGGGCACAACCTGTTCGACATCGCCCTGGCCTGGCTGCTGGCCAAGGCCCGCGGGGTCACCGAGGGCATCGAATTCGAGATGCTGCTGGGCATGGCCACCGGCCAGGCCGAAGCGGTGCGCCGAGACGTGGGCAAGCTGCTGCTCTACACGCCGGTGGTGCACCCCGCGGAATTCGACGTGGCCATCGCCTACCTGATCCGCCGCCTGGAGGAAGGCGCCAGCCAGGAAAACTTCATGTCCGCGGTCTTCGAACTGGATTCCAGCCGCGAACTGTTTGAGCGCGAGAAGCAGCGCTTCCTGGCCTCGCTGCACGCCATGGGCGACACCGTCCCGGGCCCGCACCGGGTGCAGAACCGCCAGGAGGCCGACCCGGCCCTGGCCAGCGCCGTTGACGGGCTGATCAGCGGGGACCGCGACTTCTTCAACACCCCCGACTCCGACCCGGATTTGCCCGCGAACCGCGAATGGGCGCGCGGCATCCTGGAACGCATGAAGGACTCCACCGTCGGCGCCGACGCGGTGAAGGCCAACACGCTGAAGTCCTCCGCCGAACTGGATGAGGCCATCGCCATGGGCGTGGACGCCGCCGCCGACTGGCAGGCCATGGGCGCCGCCAAGCGCGCCGAGATCCTGCACCGCGCCGGCGCGCTCTTCGAGGAGCGCCGCGGGCTGATGCTGGAGGTCATGGGCTCCGAATGCGGCAAGACCCTGGACCAGGGCGACCCGGAAGTCTCCGAGGCGATCGACTTCGCCCACTACTACGCCCAGCGCGGCCTGGAGCTGGAGAACGTCGACGGGGCGAGCTACACCCCCTCGAAGCTGACCGTGGTGACCCCGCCGTGGAACTTCCCGATGGCGATCCCCGCCGGCTCGACCCTCTCCGCGCTGGCCTCCGGCTCGGCGGTCATCATCAAGCCGGCCAGCCAGGCCGCCCGCATCGGCGCCACCATGGTGCAGGCGCTGTGGGATGCCGGGGTGCCCAAGGACGTGCTGCAGCTGGTGTTCCTGGCCGAGCGCGACCTGGGCCGTGAACTGGTCAGCGACCCGCGCGTGGACCGCCTGATCCTCACCGGCGGCTACGAGACCGCCGAACTGTTCCGCTCCTTCCGCAAGGACCTGCCGCTGCTGGCCGAAACCTCCGGGAAGAACGCCATCATCGTCACCCCGCACGCCGACCTGGACCTGGCCGCGCGCGACGTCGTGCAGTCGGCCTTCGGGCACGCCGGGCAGAAGTGCTCGGCCTCCTCGCTGGTGATCCTGGTCGGTTCGGTCGCCGAATCCCGCCGCTTCAACAGCCAGCTGGTCGACGCGGTGAAGTCGCTGACCGTCGGCTACCCGTGGAACCCGGAATCCCAGATGGGCCCGGTGATCGACAAGCCCGGGGAGAAGCTGATGCGCGGGCTGACCACCCTCGGCGAGGGCGAGCGCTGGGCCTTGGAGCCCAAGGAGCTCGATGACTCGGGCAAGCTGTACTCCCCGGGCGTGCGCTACGGGGTCAAGCGCGGCAGCGAATACCACCTGACCGAGTACTTCGGTCCGATCCTCGGCGTGATGACCGCCGAAACCCTGGAAGAAGCCGTGGCCATGGTCAACGAGATCGACTACGGGCTGACCAGCGGGCTGCACTCGCTGGACGCCGATGAACTGGCCTACTGGCTGGAAAACATCCAGGCCGGCAACCTGTACGTCAACCGGGGCATCACCGGTGCGATCGTGCAGCGCCAGCCCTTCGGCGGCTGGAAGAAGTCCGCGATTGGTGCCGGCACCAAGGCCGGCGGCCCGAACTACCTGATCGGGATGGGCACCTGGAGCGACGCCCCGGTCAGCCAGAAGGCGCCGCTGTCCAGCTTCGGGCAGCGCCTGCTGCAGGCCGCCGACCTGGAAGCCGCCGACGCGAGCTGGCTGGAAGACGCCCTGGGCAGCGACCAGCACTGGTGGGCCACCGAATTCAACGTGGCCAAGGACCGCTCCGGCCTGCAGGCCGAACGCAACCTGCTGCGCTACCGTGCGCTGGATGTGACCGTGCGCTATGAGAACGAAACCAGCGGCCACGGCATCGCCGAAGCCCTGCGCGTGGTCGCCGCCGGTGTCACCGCCGGCTCGCGCGTGACGTTCTCCAGCGCCGTGGAGCTGCCGCGCCGGGTGCGTGAACTGCTGGCCGAGCACTCCGTGGTCGTGGTCATCGAGGACGCTGCGGCCTTCGCCCAGCGGGCCGCCGCCCTTGCCGGGAAGACCGGCCCGAACTCGGCCGCCCGTATCCGCCTGATCGGCGGGTCGCTGGCCGAGGTCGCCGAGGCCACCGACGGCAAGCCGGATGTGGCGATCTACTCCTCGCCGGTGACCTCCGCAGGACGCGTTGAACTGCTGCCGTTCCTGCACGAGCAGGCCGTGTCGATCACCGCCCACCGTTTCGGTACCCCGAACACCCTGAGCGACGGTGTCATCTAGTCCGCGGTGTGCGCGCTAACTGAATATCCGGTGTGACCGGCTCCGGCCACGTCAGCCGCCACGGCGCCGGGCCCAGCTTCCTGAGGGAAACTGGGCCCGGCGCCGTTGGCTTATCCAGAGCGCAGCGCCGCCGCGTCGGGCACGGGGAGGCTACGGGTTTGGGTTCCAGTAGGTGTTGCGCTGCGGCTTTTGTTCCGGATCGGTGTGCTTGGGCATGATCACGTAGGGCAGCCCGTCGATCACCACCACCTCGATCTGCCCGCTGTCCACCGCGTGGTGGTCGGAGTCGCAGAACGGCCCGATATTGGCCAGCTCCGTTTTCCCACCGAGGTACCACGGTTTGATGTGGTGGAACTGCAGTTGGGAGGGTGGCGCGGTGCACCCGGGCACCAGGCAACATCGGTCCCGGGCCAACACCGCGCGCTGCAGCGAGAGCGGAACCAGGCGTTGGGTTCGCCCGTAGTCCAGCAGTTCGCTCTTGGCGCCCAGCACGGCCGAAATGATGTTGGCCTGGCACAGCAGCCGCCTGAGTTCTCCTGGCGGAAGGTCCAGCCCGTGGGCCGTTTGCGCGTGGGCCGAGGCCAGATCGCGCAGGTCCTGCAGCTGCAGGTAGACGACCGCTTCGGGGCGGATCGTCTTGCGTTGTCCGGTGCCGGTGGGGGAACTGGTGAGCAGGTCCATGATTGCGTTCAGCGCCCGTTCCGGTGGGGTGGGTTCCAGCCCCGGAGCCGCCGGTTCCCAGCGGGCCGAGTCATCCACGTCGTCGGGCAGGAAGTCCGGACGGTCATCCGCCCCGGCGTTCGCCTGCTGTTCGCCGACCTCACGCCCGGTGCTGCGGGCCGCCTGCCCGGCATTGGTGCGCGGGTTGTTGGCCTGGGCGATCGCCGATTCAAGCCGTTCGGCCTCCAGGATGGAGACGCGCAGCAGGTATTCGCGCACCAGCGGGTTGTTCGTGGGCAGCCGGAACAGGCCGCGGCGCAGGGCAGCGGGGGAGCTGTTCTGCGGGTTTGCGGCGGCGCGGCCGATCAGCGTGCGCACCAGCTGGTCGGTTTCCCGTGGGGTGTGCCCCCGGCGCAGGACCTCGGCGGCGTGTTCCTCGATGCTGCGCCCGTCCTCGTGGGTCAGCGTCGGGGCGCTGCTGGCGCCCTCGAAACTGGTGTCCTTCGGTTCGTGGCGGGAGAGCTTGCCGCTGGTTTCCCGCACCTGCTGCGGGTCCTGGCCGGGGTCGTTGAACAGCTGGCCCAGGTGGCTGAAGCGCGGGGGCAGCTGGTTGCCCGACGGGTCGCGGCGGGCGATGAGGTCGGCGGCGTCCAGCACCATCTTGTTGGCCTGGGAGTAGGGGATGCGCAGCCAGGCGGCCAGCAGTTCGGCGGTGTTCTTGAACGATGCCCGGCCCTTGCACTGGCGGGCCGGGCGGGTCGTGTCCGCGGGGGTGGTGCGCAGCTGTTCGTATTCGGCCGGGTCCAGCAGGTGGGCGT
>NZ_JAVGCZ010000053.1:0-18145 GCF_052928425.1 Glutamicibacter sp. BSL13 | reverse complement strand
GTTCTGGGGGCAGGGAATCGGCGGGGCGATGGTGCAGGCCGCCCAAGAACTGATCCCGCGGGTGTTCGGGGTGCCAGTGCTCACCGCCCGGGTGCAGGCCACCAATGTTGCCTCGGTTCGGGCGCTGACCCGCCGCGGTTTTGTGGCCGGCCCGGCGCAGGAGGGCCTGCTGGTATACCGTTGGAGGGCGTCCTCGCAGCTGGCCGACTGATCACCCGGCCCGTTGCGCCGGCCCCGCGGACCGCAGCACGGCGCAGCCGGGCCCCGGGTGTCCCCACGCCGATCAGGGGCGAAAGGAGGAATGCCATGTCCTGGGTCACCACGACGATCCCCTACCTGGTGGTGCTTTGCGCCGCGTCGGCCTGCTGGCAGTTTAGCCGGACGGGCAGGAAGCGGCCCCGCTTTCGCCCGGTGGCCACGCTCAGCGCCGTCGTGCTCATCGGCGTCCCCTGCACGCTGCAGCTCACGGTGGCACCGTTCCTGCTCGGGGACTGGCAACGCAATGGGTTTTCCGCATGGCTGCACCAGCCCTACCGGTTGGTGACCGCGCTGCTGGTCCAGGACGGTTGGCTGAGCGGCGCGATCTGGAACCTGGCGGCGCTGCTCTGGATCGGGCTGCTGGCCGAAGCGGTATGGGGATGGCGCCGCTGGATTCTCATAGCCCTCGTGTCGGGTATCGGCGCCCAGGTGTGGGGGTGGCTGGTGCAGCCGGTGGGCGCAGGCTCTTCGGTGCTCGTGTTCGGGCTGGCCGGTTCGCTGCTGGTGCGCGGCGCGTGCAGCGGCATTTCGGTGGCCCGCGCCTCGGGCTTGCTGGGGCTGCTGTGTGTGATGGGGTTGCTCGTGGGCGGGGATATCCACGGCGGCGCTGCCGTGTTGGGCGCGCTCACGGCGCTGGCCTTCGACGGACAGCGGCGGCGAAGAAGCCTCCCGGAGCACTGAAGGCCGCGAAGCGTTTGCTGCCTGCAGCCCGGGAGCTGAATGTCCCGCGCTCCGGCTAGAGTCGAGCCATGATCGATTTCAACAACTCCTCGGTGTTCAAGCTCAGCCCCAGCAACATGGCCGATCTGGCCCCGGAACTCACGCCGCTGCTGGTGCCGGGTGAGGAACTGCTCGCGACCTTCAAGGGCGTGCGCGATTCGGTGGCCTTCACGAACAAGCGCCTGATCGCGCTCAACGTCCAGGGCATTACCGGCAAGAAGCGGGACTACACCTCACTGCCCTATTCGAAGGTTCAGGCGTTCTCCGTCGAGACGGCCGGGACCCTTGACCTGGATGCCGAGCTGGATTTGTGGTTTAGCGGACTGGGCAAGGTCCGCCTGGAGTTCAAGGGCAAGGTCGATGTGCGGGCCCTGTCCAAGCTGATCGCGTCCTACGTCCTGTAGCGCCCTGTCCCCTGTTCAGCAGCCTGCCGGTGTTCCACATCGGTACGGCGGAGGCGAAGCGGCAGTAGGGAACGTCACGGGCGTCGGGAACGTCACGGGCGAAGGTGCAGAAAAGTACTTCGGGATCCACCGCCCAAAGCCTCGGCGGGCCGCTAGCATTGGAAGAATGACAGCCCTTGATGATTCCGGAGCAGATGTCCTGCCCGAGCCAGAACGCGAAGTGTTGACCTGGGACCAGTTTGGCCAGGCCTCACGTGAGCTAGCCCAGACCATCGTGAATACCGGTTTCGTGCCGGACGTGGTGCTGGCGATCGCCCGCGGCGGCCTGCTGCTGGCCGGTTCGATTTCCTACGCGCTGGGCGTGAAGGCGTGCGGCGCGCTGAACGTCGAGTTCTACACCGGGATTGGCACGGTGCTGCCCGAGCCGGTCGTGCTGCCGCCGCTGCTGGACGAGGGACACCTGCGCGACAAGAAGGTGCTGGTGGTGGACGACGTCTCGGACTCGGGGCGCACCCTGGCCAAGGTCGTTGACCTGGTCGGCGAGTGGGGTTCCGAGGTCAAGACGGTGTGCCTCTACACCAAGCCGCGCACCATCAAGGAACCGGATTTCGAGTGGCGCCGCACCGACAAGTGGATCACATTCCCCTGGTCGGCCCTGCCGCCGGTAACCGCCGGCAAGTAGTCCCACCAGCTTGGGAGCCGGAAGCGTCTGCCGACGTTTCCGGCTCCCGCTGTTTAACCTTCGGCCTGATCAAGCAGCCGTAGCCAGAGCGCCTAGAACCGGGAGGAGCCGCCGGCCCCGGAGAAGCTGCCGCCGCCTCCGGAATACCCGTGGGAGATCCCGGAAGAGGGGGGATTGGCGGCCTCACGGGATGAGGTCACCGAACTCACCCCGGAGCTGTAGCCCGTGTTGTAGGCCTGCACGCGCCAAAACATGCTGGCCGGGCTGGTCACGTCCAGGATTGAACCGCCGCCGCGCCACTGCTGGGAGTAAGAGGAGCGTGACTCGCGCATCTTGCGGCGCATGTCCTCCTTCTCGTCGTCGTTCTGGGCGTAGGCATCGATCTGGGCCGTGGCAAAGTCCTCCAGCTTCTCAGTCAGCTGCTCGCGCAGCTGCGCCAACCGGTCCAGGGCGGTATCGACGTCGATCACCTCCGCCTTCAGCTCAGTGCCGATGAACTGTGCCTCGTCCACGGCCGTATGGCGGAAGGATTCCAGTGCGGCCCCTGCCGCCTCGGTTCCTGCTTCGGCTTCCTTGACCAGCTGCGGAATCTGATCCAGGTCCTCCAGCAGCGGCGCGGTCTGGGCCCGCCAGGCCGTTTCCCAGGTGGCGGACCGCGTGTAGAGGGCCGAGGCGGCGATGATCGCATCATCGGTGGAATCCAGCTCCTGGGCGGCGGTCAGGAAGTTCTCGGTACGTACCACCCCCTGGGCAGAGGAGCGTTCCTTCTTTGTGGCAGCTTCCAATTCCTGCTGTTCGGTGAAGGAGGAGCGGTAGCTGGCGACGAAGTCGGCGAACCGGCGTTCCAGGTCCGCAGCATGGTGGGAGCCGGTGGGCAAGGTCCGGGCCGCCAACTCGGTGGTGTCCAGGTCCATGGTCACGTTCGTCAGGTGCGTCGTCCCCGTCTTCAACTGGTCAGCAAATTTCTTGCGCCGGTTCGAACGCACCTTGGCGACACTGCCCCAAACGATGCCACCCACGCCCCCACCCGCAGCGGTTACCACCCACACCACGGGGTTTTTATACCAGGGCCGGTTCATGAACGAGGCTCCTTCGGTCGCCACCGCAATGATCCCGTCGCTCCAGCGGGCTTGTTTGAAGTCCTCATAACCCGCTTCGTGGATCTTTTCCATCAGCTCGTCGCTGACCTTCCGGTCTTCGCCGAAATAGGTTCCGACCTGTCCGGAGTCCGGACCCTCAAGGGAGAGGGTGATGATGAAATATCCGTCCGCCCAGTAGTCGCCGTGGTCCTCTGGCTTCTGTGAGATCCACTCGGGGTGCGCGGTACGGGCATAGAGCAGTGTCTTGGTGTTGATGTTATCCGCGTAGTTTCCCTCGCGGGTGTAGACAACAACCTTGGTCGGTTCGTAGAAGTCGACCTCTTCCAGCGCCTCCCGTACCCGGTCCTCGTTGATCACCCCGGCGGTGTCGTTCACCGTCACAGATTCCAGGTTTTGTCCGGCGGGAACGGTTACGGCCGGGGCGGCGTGGGCTGCAGGAAGGATCCCCAGCAATCCCAGGGCCGCCACCGCTGAGGCGGCGGCGGTTCGAATCGGGAGGCTGACTTGAGACATTGGGGTTCCCTTCCCAGACTGCTGACTAGTTCGTGCGGAGGTTGGTCTATCTTCATCCTATCCATAGACCAATCTTTGTCGCACCACCAACAACAAGATAAGCGCACCCCCGCGGAGCACGACGATCACTTGAAAGCTAGTGACTGATCTTGATCCTGCTTCCAGCCAGTCCACTTCCGGCGGATTGGTCTCGCCGCCATTGGTCACGAACTGGTCGAGCGGGAAGGGCTCGTGGCGTTGCGAAAGCGCTCCCAGGCGGACTGCCGCGTGATCCCCAGTGCCTGACCGATCCTGTCCCAGCTGATCTTGCGCTCCCGGGCGATGGCTACCCACGCTGCCAAGCTGAGCTCGACCTGATCCTTAACTGCCGAAACTTCGGGTAGATGGTTTAGCAACTGAGAATCATCCATCGTTTCCCACGGCTTGGGCCGCAATTCATTCCCGCCGTTCTCGGATTTCATCACTGAGGCCGCCTCGGCTACGCAGGTCGAGCAGATTGCGACACCGGGCCCGCCGACCATCGCCAGCGAACCATGCTTGGTAGTGCCACAGAAACTGCAAAATGACGCCTCCGGCGTTAGATGACGGTCGCGCATGGCCTTCTTCCCTGCCACCCTTCCACTTTTCTCGATCTTCATACTCCCTTAGTCCTCAGCATACCTTGACCCGTAAGGTTCTACCTGACAATCTGTCAGGCATGGCCTTACATAGTTTTAGAATGGACCGGGCAGGCGCGGCTAGTGTCTTTAAGCTCCCGAATTTCCGCCGGTTTTGGGTCTCCGCAGCTTTCGAAGGTGTCGGAGACACCACCGCACGGACGATGTTTCCGCTGATCGCTGTATCCGTCTTAGGCGCCAGCGCATTCGAAGTGGGACTGCTGAATTCACTGGGGCTCATCGCGTTCTTGCTGGTGGGACTGCCTACGGGAGTCTTAGTCGACCGATGGCGCAAGAGGTGGATCATGATCGCGGCTAGTGTCTTACGGGCCCTGATGCTGCTGAGCCTTCCCGTTGCTTTTCTGGTTGACGTTCTCGCGCTATGGCAGCTCCTCCTTGTTACTGCCCTAGTTGGCGTGGCCGATGTTTTCTTCACTACAGCCCACAGCACCGCATTGCCACGAGTGGTGGGAGATGATCTCCTCAGCCTTGCGGCCGCACGTTTGCATTCGGCACAAAGCGTGATTGGTATGGCCACCCCAGCGGTGGTAGGCGTGATGTTACGAATTGTCAGCGCCCCGGCCGCGCTCCTCGTATCCGTTGCCTCCTACCTCTTGTCTGCCTCTTCGATACTGCGCACCCGATTTTCCGATTCCACAACGGCGCCGGAAGGCCCGTTCTGGCAGGAGACGATGGCCGGTATTCACTTCCTCGTCAAAGAACGTCACCTTCGCGCCCTCTCACTAAGCTCAGTGCTACTGAACGCCGGCGCCATGTTCGGAAATGCGGCAACCGTCGTTTTCGCGTTGGGGCAACTGGGTATCGATGCTGCAACGTATGCGATGCTCGGAACGTTAGGCGCCGCTGGAGCGTTGTGCGGTTCCTTCATCGCAGTTCCGCTGCTACGCATCTGGGGAATTGGTAAGAGCAAAATCATCGTTTCTGCGACGACTCCGCTGATTCTGGCGGCTTACCCGATGGCGGGAAATCTACCCTTCTTCCCCGAACTGTGGGTAGGGATTTCAAGCTTCGGCTGGGCATTGGCAATGGTCCTTCACTCCGTCGCCGGTGCAGATGTCATTCCGCGCCTCGCTCCCCCGCACATGTTGGGACGAGTAACGGCAGGCTACCGTTTTTTTATTATTGGGATGATGCCGCTGGCCAGCGTGATCGGCGGCGCTGTTGCCTCGGCGTATGGACCGGAAATCGCACTGTGGGGATGGGCCCTGCTCGCACTTCTATCGGCCGCTCCTATCGTTTGTTCACCTGTGCGCTCGTGGCGAGCGGTGCCCGAGGAGCTGCAAGCTCCGGATTCTCCGAGCCTCCATTCGCCTGAATCCAAGTAGCCGCAACGGCCTATTCCTGCTCTACACCTGAACGGCACGTTTTGTCGTGCAGGCGACGATTCGGGCACGCGGCCACAGCAGCAGGCCCAGCAGAACCAGCCCGCTCATGATCACCGAAGTCAACACCGGCAGAACGCCAGATCCGCCGACTCCAACCACAACAAGCAGGTGCACCATTGGCAACACCGCAAAGGTCACGGAGACCATGGGCAATCCGCTCATGGTGCCGAACCAGCGGATGGTGGTGAGCACGCGGCTTCGTGTTCGGTCCCGGAGGCCCGCAAGCAAGATCAGCATTGGCAACTGCTCCAGGGCAACGGCGATGATTCCGACGGCCGCATAAGGAGCCACCAGATGGGCGGTTTCCCAATACTCTCCGCCCCGGGACGCTGCCTAAGCGGCGGCAGGGACTGAATGGCGAGCCTCCCAGGCATCAGCGCCGCTGCGAAAGGAAGGACCACCAATCTAGCCGAAGGATTCATGTCCTGAGTGTCGGCAGGGAAGCCACGCCTGACAATAACGCCCGTTGGCTGACGACAAAACCAGCAGGGATACCGCGTCGGGCCGTGGGAACGGCCCCGTGCAATCCGGCTTCCCAGCATGTCAACCGGGCCGTCAATCAAGGATTTAGAAGGAAAGCGGCCAACCGTACGGGTAGTCCACCCACTGGCCGAAGCCTTCGTCCGGGCAAGTGCCTTGGGCGTCGATGCGGGTGCTGTTCAGGTCTGCGGGATAGCGGACGCCCTGCAGCCGACGGTCAAAATCGGTGCCGTCCAAATCGTGTACTTGAGCCCCATCGGCGAAGCGCAGGTCATAGCGGAAGAACCGGTACCGGCGTTTGCTCCAGCGGCGCTGCCCGCAGCGCGGTTGCGCGGACAGCGATGGGCATTTGGTGGTCCATGGCTCGAGTATTTCACGGATGCGCATCCCCCTGGCATCCGGGTGTGGACCTGGAAACGGTGGCAACACGGGCCACGTAAAAAGCGCCCTGCACCGCCCCCAATGTGAGGAACGGTGCAGGGCGCTTTCGCGGATTGCTAGCGCTGCACGGCGCCGAAGCGTTCGGCGGCGACCGCCACGGCCGCGGCACGGGCCTGGGAGGCCTCGTCCGCGGTCAGGGTGCGGTCCATGGCGCGGAAGCGCAGCCCGAAGGCCAGTGACTTCTTGCCGTCCTCGATGCCCTGGCCGGAGTACACATCGAACAGTGCGATGTCCTCCAGCAGTTCACCGGCGCCCTCGCGCAGTGCGCTCAGCACGTCGCCGGCGACGACCTGCTCATCCACCACCAGTGCCACGTCCTGGGTGGCCAGCGGCTGGGTGGTCATCTGCTCGGCGACCACCACGGCCGGGGCAGCGGCCATCAGGGCCTCGCCGTCCAGTTCCATGGCCACTGTGCGCGCGGGCAGGTCCAGGTCCTTGAGCAGCTGCGGGTGCAGTTCGCCGGCGTAGCCGATCAGTTCGCCGTTCACGCTCAGCGCCGCGGTGCGCCCCGGATGGAACGCCTGGTGCTTGCCCTGGGCGATTTCCAGTTCGGCGCCCAGGATCCCGGCGGCGGTGCGCGCAACATCCAGTGCGTCGGCCCAGTCCCAGGCGCGCGGGGTGAAGCCCACCCCGGCGGCGGCCTCGTGACCGGTGAGCACGGCGGCCAGGTGCCAGGGCTGGTTCGGGATGCCGGCGCGCAGTTCGGCCAGCACCTCATCGCTCGGCTTGGCGCCCAGCGGCGGCAGCACCTTGGAACCGGTCTGCGCTGCGGGCAGGAACACCAGCCCGCCCTCGTACAGCGCCAGGTCGCGGAAGCCTCGGCCGTGGTTGCGCCGGGCGATCTCCAGCAGCCCGGGCAGCAGCGAGGTGCGCAGCAGCCCGTATTCGGAGGAGATCGGGTTGGCCAGCTTCACGCTGGGCACCTCGGTGCCCGCCTCGGGGGTGCCGAACGTGTTGTTCTGCGCGGCCGAGACGAACGGGTAGGCCAGCACCTCGGTCAGTCCGGCGTCGGCCAGGCCCTGCAGCAGGCGGCGGCGCTGGGCCTGGGTGCGGGTCAGCCCGCGCCCGGGCGGGGCGACGGGCAGGGTGGCCGGGATCTGGTCGTAGCCGATGACGCGGGCCACCTCCTCCACCAGGTCCTGCTTGATCGCCAGGTCCGGGCGCCAGGTCGGGGCGATGACCTCAAAGCCCTCGCCGGTGGCGGTCACGGTGCCGCCGATCCCCTCCAGCGCGGAGATGATCTGCTCCTCGGTGTAGTCGATGCCCACCAGGGAGCTGGCGTACCCGGCCGGCAGCAGGATGCTCACCGGTTCGGCGGGGTTGCCGTAGTCGGTGATGTTCGCGGTTTCGGTGCCCCCGGCCAGCTCGACCAGCAGGTCCACGGCACGCTGGGCGGCCACGTCGGCCACGTTCACATCCACCCCGCGCTCGAAGCGCTTGGAGGCCTCGGAGGGCAGCTTGTGCCGGCGGCGGGAGCGGGCGATGGAGACCGGTTCGAAGTTCGCGGCCTCGATGACCACCCGGGTGGTGGCCGCGCCGACCTCGGTGGAGGCCCCGCCCATGACCCCGGCGATGCCGATCGGCCCGGAGTCGTCGGTGATCAGCAGGTCCTCGGGGTTGAGGGTGCGTTCCTTCTCATCCAGGGTGGTCAGCTTCTCCCCGGCGGTGGCGCGGCGCACCACGATCGGCCCGGCGAGCTTGTCCGCGTCGTAGAAGTGCAGCGGCTGGCCCAGTTCGAGCATCACGTAGTTGGAGATGTCCACGGGCAGCGAGATCGAGCGTACCCCGGCCAGCGAGAGCCGGGCCGCCATCCAGCGCGGGGTGGGGCGGGCCGGGTCGATGCCGGTGACCTCGCGGGTGACGAAGCGGGTGCAGCCGGGCACCCCGTAGATCGGGGCGTCGTCCGCAACGCGCACCGGGTGGCCTTCAGCGGCGGCCTGGGTCAGCTTGATCGTGGCGGCCGGGTCGGTGAACTCGGTGCCGGTGGCCAGCGCGTATTCGCGGGCCACCCCGCGGATGGAGAAGCAGTAGCCGCGGTCCGGGGTGACGTTGATTTCCGCGGCCTGGTCCTTCAGCCCGAACAGCTCCAGCACGTCGGTGCCCAGTTCCGGATCCAGCCCCAGGCGGGAGAGCACGATGATCCCGTCGTGGTCCTCCCCGATGCCCAGTTCGCGCGAGGAGGCGATCATCCCGGCCGAGACGTGGCCGTAGGTCTTGCGCGGGGAGATGCGGAAGTCCCCGGGCAGCACGGCGCCGGGCAGGGTCACCACGACCTTGTCCCCGACCTCGAAGTTGTGTGCGCCGCACACGATGCCCTGCACGCCCGAGGGATCGATCCCGTCCCCGGTCAGGGTCTGCTCGGTGCCCTCGGGCACCACGCGCACCTGGCACCAGTTGATGGTCTTGCCGTTCTTCTGCGGCTCCTTTTCCAGGCTCAGCACCTGGCCGACCACGATCGGGCCGTGCAGTTCGTCGGAGGGACGGTGCACGTCCTCCTCTTCCAGCCCGACCTTGACCAGGTCGGCCATCACGTCCTCAGCCGAGGCGTTGGCAGGTACCTGCGCGTACTCGCGCAGCCATGACAGTGGTACTCGCATTGGGTTAGATCTCCATCCCGAAGTGCTGGCTGAAACGGACGTCGCCCTCGATCATGTCGTGCATGTCGGGCACATCGTTGCGGAACATGAGCGTGCGCTCCACGCCCATGCCGAACGCGAACCCGGAGTACACCTCCGGGTCGATGCCCGCGGCGCGCAGCACGTTGGGGTTGACCATGCCGCAGCCGC
Source organism: Glutamicibacter sp. BSL13 (assembly GCF_052928425.1). Classification (NCBI taxonomy): domain Bacteria; kingdom Bacillati; phylum Actinomycetota; class Actinomycetes; order Micrococcales; family Micrococcaceae; genus Glutamicibacter; species Glutamicibacter sp. BSL13. The sequence goes on along the minus strand of NZ_JAVGCZ010000053.1, from coordinate 8,699 downwards.
CCCACTCGATCCAGCGCGGCCCGCCCTTGGCGCCGGGGTGCCAGATGTCCAGCTCGGCGCTGGGCTCGGTGAACGGGAAGTAGGCAGGGCGCAGGCGGATCTCGGCTTCGGCGCCGAACATCTGCCGGGCGAAGTGCTCCAGGGTGCCGCGCAGGTCGGCCATGGTCAGGCCCTTGTCCACGGCCAGGCCCTCGAACTGGTGGAAGACCGGGGTGTGGGTGGCGTCCAGCTCATCGGTGCGGAAGGTGCGCCCAGGGCAGAGCACGTACAGCGGCACCTCGCGTTCAAGCATGGAACGCACCTGCACCGGGGAGGTGTGGGTGCGCAGCACCAGGTGCGCGTCGGCCGGTTCGATGAAGAAGGTGTCCTGCATTTCGCGGGCCGGGTGGTCCGGCTTGAAGTTCAGCGCATCGAAGTTGAACCACTCGGATTCCACTTCCGGGCCCTCGGCGATTTCCCAGCCCATGCCCACGAAGATGTCCGCGACACGGTCCTGCAGCACCGACAGCGGGTGGCGGGCGCCCAGCGGGCGGCGCACCGGGGCGGCGGTGACGTCCACGGTCTCCTCGACCAGGATGCGTTCGGCCTCTTCGGCCTGCAGCACCTCGGTGCGCGCGGCCAGGGCCTTGTTCACCTTGCCGCGGGCGGCGCCGACCAGCTTGCCGGCGGCGGCCTTCTCGGTCTTGTCGAGCTTGCCGATCTGCCGGTTGGCCAGGGACAGCGCGGACTTCTCCCCGGTGTGCGCCAGGCGGGCGGCCTTGAGCTCATTCAGGTCGGCGGCGGCGGCGATGGCGGACAGGGCGGCCTCGACGGCGGCGTTCACGCCCTGCTCATCGGTGGGGTGCGGTGGCGCGGCGCCGTCCACCGGCGTTTCTTGGATTGTCTGGTCAGACATGGGGATCTGGTGATCCTTCTCTTCGCTGGTAATTGACTTGTTTCCCATTCTATTGGCAAGGCCCGCCAACGACTGATTCGATGACGGGCCTGATGCGTGAGTGGGCGGTTTTAGTGGGCCGCGGTGTCCTTGGCCTTGGGGGCCATGGCCAACACGATGATCAGGGTCAGCACCAGCAGGGCGCCGCCAAAGACCACGGAGTAGAACAGGGCGTAGTTGGCCTTGCCGGTGGCCTCGTATTCGGTGGCTCCCTGCACCATGTCAAAGGTCACGGTGTGCCCCTCGATGGTGGCCGGGCCGGTGGTGGAGGTCACCGAGCCGGGGAAGGTCACCGACATGGTGGCCTTGGCGGCGTTGGGATCGGTGGAGCCCGGGGCGTTGCCGCGCATGGCGAACTTGAAGCCGTCCTCGGTGGTGCCCAGCTGAACCGGCAGCTCAAAGCCCTGGAAGGCGTCCTGCAGCTGCACGAAGTTCATCGAGCTGACCGTGTTGAAGCGCAGGCCCACCCGGTCCTGGGTCTCGATCTTCTCGTAGGTCCAGTTCTCCCCGGCCATCTGGTCCAGCTGGCGGGTGTCGATCTTGGTGGCCAGCACGTCATCCAGTGAAGCGCCCTGCAGCAGGGCGCGGTCGGTGGTCACCTCCACGGTGCCGCTGGCCTTGTCCTGGCCCTCGATGGTGACGTGGGCGTCCGTGTTCACGCAGCCGGCCAGGGCCAACATGGCGGTGAACATCATCGCCAGTACACCTACAAGTTTCTTCACGCGCTCTCTCCTCAGCACAGCCCCATCCAGCGGGCTCGTTCACTAGCGTTCGGTGGTCTTCTTCGCTCTATTGATCCGCCCCGCCGCGCGGGCCGGGCGTTTTTGCTCCTCCCAGCTTACGCGGGTGGGCCCGGTCGCGCCCAGTTCGTCGGGCCCTAGGCGCTTGCGCCCGGCACTGCGCCACGGGCCCGACCGGGGCCTTCGAGTCGGCGACGCAGGCCTGCACGATCGGTTCATCGGCCGGGATCCAGGGCACCGCCTGCCACGGCTCGGCGCCCAGCTCCAGCCAGCGCAGCTGGTCATGTCCGTCCAGCGGGCGCGGGGTGCCGGAGGCGATGGTGGCGAACCACACGCGCATCGCCGCCCGCTCGTTCAGCGTCCAGCCCTGCTCAAGCGGACCGTAGATCTCATCGCCCAGGGTGATCTCAATGCCCAGCTCCTCGCGGATCTCCCGGCGCACCGCTTCCACCGGGTCCTCCCCCGGTTCGACCTTGCCGCCGGGGAACTCCCATAGCCCGGCCAGCGCGGCCGGACGGTTGCGCCGGGCGGCCAGCAGCCGGGTGGGGTGCTGCAGCGAGTCGACCAGGGCGATCGCGACGATCTGCTTCAGGCTCATCAGGCTCTCTTCTCGTGTGCTTCACTCAGGCGGTGCCGGGCTGGCCGGGGGTGGGCCCGGGCTGCTCCGGGCTCTGCAGCCCGGCGCTTTCCGGGTCCGCCGGCAGCGCGCGCCGCTTGATGTCCGGTTCGATGTAGATCAGGCTGCGCAGCGGCACCGCGGCGCGGATGTCCTTTTCCAGCCTATCGATGTGATCGGCGATCTGCGCGCCGGTGGCGTCCGGGGCCACCACGATCTTCAGTGCGATCAGCAGCTCCTCGGGGCCCACGTGCATGGTGCGCAGGTGCACCAGTTCGGTGTCCGCGTTGGCCACGGCACCGCGGATGGCCTGCACGTGCGCCTTGCTGGCCGACTCGCCCAGCAGCAGCGAGCGGGTCTCCACGGCCAGGATCACCGCGATCACCACCAGCAGCACGCCAATGGCGGCGGTGCCCGCGGCGTCAAAGCGTCCGTCCCCGGTCAGGATGGTCAGCCCCACCCCGAGCAGGGCGAAGGTCAGGCCCAGCAGTGCCGCGGTGTCCTCCAGCAGCACCACCGGCAGTTCGGGGTTCTTGGTGCTGCGCACGAAGCTGAGCAGCCCGCGCCGCCCACGGGCCCGGGCGCTTTGCTTGATTGCGGTGCGCAGCGAGAGCCCCTCGGCGATGATCGCGAACACGATCACGGCCAGCGGCACCCACCACCACGGTCCGGTGATGCCGTGCGGGTCGTGGAACTTCTCATAGGCCTCGTAGAGGGCGAACAGCCCGCCGGCGCTGAACAGGATGATGGCGACCAGGAACGCGGACACAAAGCGCTCTCCCCCGTACCCGAAGGGGTGCTCGGTGTCGGCCTTGCGCTTGGAGCGGCGCCGTCCGATGAGCAGCACCAGCTGGTTGCCGGTGTCGGCCACCGAGTGGATGGCCTCGGCCAGCATCGAGGAGGATGAGCTGAGCAGCCAGGCCACGAACTTGGCGATGGCGATCGCCAGGTTGGCGCTGAGCGCCGCGATGATCGACTTCGTGCTTTCTTCACTCGCCATTGGCGTCCCTTTCGGCCGTGTACACCTTGTGCGGGCACCGGTGCGGTGAGCAACTGCTGGTGCCCTGCCTCGGACTATGTCAGTAACCGGGTCAGGGGCGCAACGCCCTTGCCGAAGCGTACAGGCAGACGGTGGCGGCGGTGCCCACGTTCAGGGATTCGGCCACCCCGTACAGCGGCACGGCGATCCTGTGGTGGGCGGCCTGCTTTTCGGTCTCGTCCAGCCCCTGGCCTTCGTTGCCGAACAGCCAGGCGGTGGGCACGTCCAGGGCCGGCTGCCCGGCCGCCGGTTCCCCGCCCTGCCCGGCGCGGCGCAGCACCGCCTGGTCCTGCAGGGTGTCCAGGTCGTGTTCGGCGTAGCCGTCGGCGGCCAGCAGCTGGATGCCGTGCAGGGTGGCGGTGGAGGTCAGTTCCGCGAAGTCCACGTTGCCGATCACCGGCAGGTGGAAGAGCGAGCCGACGGTGGAGCGCACCGTCTTGGGGTTGTAGATGTCCACGCTGCCCTTGGTGAACAGCACCGCGTCCGCCCCGGCCGCGTCGGCCGCGCGCAGGATAGTGCCGGCGTTGCCCGGGTCCTGCACCCGGCAGAGCACCGCGATCAGCCGCGGTGCGGAGTCAAGCAGTTCCCGCAGATCCGGTTCGTTGCGCCGGGCGACGGCGATGATGCCCTGCGGGGTGATGGTGTCGGCCATGGCCGCGAGCACCTGTTCAGTGACGGTGCGGGCCGGGATCTGGGCGTCCTGCAGCAGTTCGCTGAATTCGGAGGAGGAGCCCAGGAAGTGTTCGGTGGCGTACACCGAGACCAGCACCTGACCGGTGGCGGCGTGCGCCTTCAGCGCCTCGCGTACGGCCTGCGGGCCTTCGACCAGGTAGTGTCCGCTGGCTTTGCGTCCGGCGCGGGTGGCCAGCCGGGCGACGGCTTTGACCTTGTCGGCCCGCGGGTTGGACATCACCGGTTCTTCATAGCTGGTCATGATTCGAGAATACCGGCAAATACGGTGCCGGGCAGAACGCCAGCGGGTGCAGACCATGGTTATGGTCTGCACCCGCTGGTGTGTTTCCTCACCCGCATCCGGCGCCTGGCACCGGTGACGGGTGGTGAAGGATGAGTAAGGCTTTACTTCATCTGCTGACGAGCTTCGCCACCGGCAGGCTCGTAGCCTGCGGCCTTGGCGGACTCGATCGAGTTGAACCAGTACTCGGCAGTGGTCTGCTCGTACCAGGTCGAGCCCGGCACGTGGTACTTGTTCGAGCCGGAGTTGCCCTTGATGACGAAGCCTTCCGGAGCGTCCTGACCCTCGATGGCCTTGATGCCACCGGCGGCTTCGGCCTTGGAGGCCGAGGTGTGGGCGGAAGCAGCGGCAGGAGCCTTCTCAGCCTTCGGGGCGGCAGCCTTGGCGGCGGCGGCCTGCGGGGCCTTGGCGGCTACTGCCTCAGGCGCTTTTGGGGCGTTGACGTCAGCCGGCAGGGCACCCTTTGCTACCTGGACCAGCGCGGCGAAGGCGTTGGCGTCGGAGACGGCCAGCTCGGCCAGCATGCGGCGGTCAACCTCGACCTCGGCGGCCTTCAGGCCCTGGATCAGGCGGTTGTAGGTCATGCCGTTGGCGCGGGCAGCGGCGTTGATGCGCTGGATCCACAGGCGGCGGAAGTCGCCCTTGCGCTTGCGGCGGTCGTTGTAGCTGTATACGAACGAGTGGAGCAGCTGCTCCTTGGCCTTGCGGTAAAGGCGCGAACGCTGACCGCGGTAACCCTTGGCGCGTTCCATTACGACGCGACGCTTCTTATGGGCGTTGACTGCCCGCTTCACACGTGCCACGTGTGTACTCCTTCAAATCTTGTTCCCGCTGGCGAAGGTCCTTCTCCGGCGGTGAAAACTAGTGGTTGGTTGGGGTAAGGCTTCCCCGAGTAATGCTTGCGAAGGGGAAGGCCTAGAGGCCCAGCATCCGCTTGATGGTCTTCACATCGGCCTTGGCAACGATCTGGTCAGAGGCCAGGCGACGGGTGATGCGGGAAGACTTGTGCTCCAGGTAGTGGCGGCGGTTGGCCTGCTGACGCGCCAGCTTTCCGCTGCCGGTCACCTTGAAGCGCTTCTTGGCGCCACTATGAGTCTTGAACTTCGGCATAGCTGCCGTTCTCCTTACGTGCTCCGATCGGATCCGTGTAGGACCCGTCGGGGATCATCCGAAGCGGGCCCCTCAAAGCGAGACGACCGCTGTTGTTCTTTTCTAGTGCGGCCCTTCCGCGGAGGAAGGACCGTTCGCCCTGAAGGCGGCGGGTTCCGGGGAACCCGGAGGGCTTGGCTTACGCCTCGCCCTCGGCCTGGGCCCGTGCCTGCTCCAGCTTGGCGCGAGCCTCGTCGTCCATGGAGGAGGCCACGTTCTGCCCCGAGGTTTCCTGCGGAGCGTCGGTGGCGACGCGGCGCTTGGAACCACGACCGCCGGACTTCTGCTGCTGTTCGCGACGGGCCTCGGCCTTGTTCTTCAGCGGACCGACCACCATGACCATGTTGCGGCCATCGATGCGCGGGTTGGACTCAACGGCTCCAACTTCCGCAACGTCCTCTGCAAACTTCTCCAGCAGGCGGATGCCCATCTCCGGGCGCTGCTGCTCACGTCCACGGAACTGGATCATGGCCTTGACCTTGTCACCGGCGCCCAGGAAGCGCAGGGCGTGGCCGACCTTGGTTTCGTAGTCGTGCTTGTCGATCTTCAGGCGGAAGCGGACTTCCTTCAGGACCGTGTTGGTCTGGTTCTTGCGGGCCTCGCGTGCCTTGACGGCGGCTTCGTACTTGTACTTGCCGAAGTCCATCAACTTGCACACTGGAGGCTTGGCGTTGGGGGCCACCTCGACCAGGTCGAGATCGGATTCGTGAGCCAGGCGCAGGGCGTCCTCGATGCGGACAATTCCCACCTGTTCACCATTTGGGCCAACGAGGCGTACCTCAGGTACGCGAATGCGCTCGTTAATGCGTGGATCGCTGATGTGTAACTCCTGTTAGTCGTAAGTAGTGCTGCCCAGCAACGAAAAAGGCCTCCGCTGCTGATGCAGGCGAAGGCCACAAAGTCGACTACGGCACCAGTGGATCTACTGAACCCTGCTGCCTTGGAATCCCCGTGAGGGATTCCCGCCGAAGTACCCGGACGCCTGCACGGCGACAGCGGGTGGGAGATGGCCTCCACTTGCATGTCTCGATCATGATCCCTTGGTCACATAACCTGTTTCAGGCCAGAACCAAGTAACCCAATCAAGTCGGTCTGTGACAAGCTTAGCAGTATGAGTACCGAAGATTCCAATTCAATGCAGCAGGCCGTCGATCAGCAGGTCCGCGATATCGCCGAGGTTCCTGCCGTTGAAATCATCACCACCGCCGCGGTGCACCTGATGAGTGCCGCCGCCGTGAAGTGCGGCCTGGCCGAGGGCAAGGACGCCGCCGAGCTGAAGGACCTGGACGAGGCCCGCAAGCTGATCACCGCACTGGCAGGCCTAGTCACCGCCGGGGCGCCGGAGATCGGCTCGCAGCACGCCGCTCCCCTGCGCGATGGTCTGCGCAGCCTGCAGCTGGCCTTCCGGGAAGCTTCGATCATCCCGGATGCGCCGGGCAAGGGCCCGGGCGAGAAGTTCACCGGCCCGGTCAGCTAGTCCCTGGGCGGGGCACCGGCAGCCGAAGCTGCGATTAAAATTACATGATAAAACCGGGGGCGCGGCAGGATTTTCCTGCCGCGCCCCCGGTTTCTGTTCGGCAGTGCACTACTGCACCTGGACCAGCTTGCGCCGGGCCTTGCGGCGGATGCGGCGGCGGATCTGCTGGGCGATCAGTGCGGCGAGCACCACCACCATGGCGATCACCCCGACGGCGGCGAACGCGGCGGCCGGACCGGCCAGGTCCACCACGGCGCCGGTGACCGGGGACCCGAGCGCGGTACCGGCGGTCATCGCCGAACCGTACCAGCCCATCGCTTCCCCGCGACGGTGCTCGGCCACCAGATCGGTGAGCCACTCCGAGGCCGCGGACAAGGTCGGGGCAACCAGCAGGCCGGGCAGCGCGGAGAGCAGCGCAAGGGACCAGGTGTCGGTGGCAAAGTACATCGGGATGGTCAGCACCGCCATGCCCAGCAGCAGCACGAGCGGGGAGATCCGGCGTTCGATCATGCCGTAGACCAACCCGCCGATCAGGGACGCGCCGCACCAGAAGAGGAACACGATGCCCAGGTCCCCCGGGTTGCCCTGCTGCTCCAGCTCGGCCACGATGCTCACCTCGGTGCCGGTCAGCAGTGCGCCGGCGCCGCCCGAGGCGATGAACACGGCCAGCACCGAGGCGCTCATCCAGGTGAAGCTGGTCTTGACCTTGCGCCCGCGCTCGCGCAGTCGGGCCCGGGCGGACTTGCGTCCGGCGGCGATCAGCTCGCCTTCCACCTCGTGCACACCGGCGGGGGCGGCGGCCACGAAGCTGGCTTCGGCCCCCAGCCGCTCCTCGTGCACGTTGGCCTTCTTGGCCTTCGCCTTGGGATCCTCACTGCGGGTGGGAGGGTTCAGCAGGAACAGCCCCACCCCGCCCAGCGATCCGAGGATGCCCACCGCGGTCAGCCCGAGCGTGGTGTCCAGCTGCGTGGCGATGATGCCGGCGGAGGCCGGGCCGACGATGAACACCAGCTCGGTGGCCATCGCATCCAGGGCGAAGGAGGAGCGTCGTTGCTCGCCGGTGGTCATCACGCCCAGCGCGGTGCGCACCACGGAGAAGACCGGCAGGGCGAACAGCCCGCCCAGGAACGCCAGCGGATAGATCCACACCAGCGGCACATGCGGCACCGTGCTCCACACCGCCACTTCGATGATGATCGAGGGAATCAACGCCCGGCGCAGCCCCCACTGGTCTACCTGGTGCCCGCGCCACGGAGCACCCACGGCGATGCCCACGGTCATCAGGGCCACCACGATCCCGGCCGAGGCCCAGTCCTGGCCCAGGTTCAGAACCAGGTGCAGCAACAGCAGCATGCTCAGCGCCGAGTGTGGAAGTCGTGCGATCATTCCGATCACCAGCAGGCCGCCGATCGCCGGTTGGCGAAGGATCTGCCAGTAACGTTTCATGCTCAAGCTGTTGCCCTCCTAAAGGTTCATATTTGCTCGGTTCTTAACTTGGTGCGCTCAGCAGGCTGATTTCCAGGGAGTCCACCGCTTCGGCAAACTGCGGATTGTTCGCCAGCGTTTCGTGGACCCGATTGGTGACCTCGCGGGCACGCTGTTCACTGGTGCCCGAGGCAAAGACAAACTGCAGCAGCAGCTCCGGCCCGGAGCCGCCGCCGGCCACCGGCTTGCCGGCCTTGTCCCGCGATCCGACGCCGTGTCCGGGCCCGACGCGCACCTGCCGCAGCTCGTCATGACCCTCGGTCGCCTGGCCGATGAGTGCGCCCAG
>NZ_JAVGCZ010000052.1:0-18537 GCF_052928425.1 Glutamicibacter sp. BSL13 | reverse complement strand
AGCCTGCGGCTCCAGGCCGCGCAGCCGCTTCATCTGCGGGTCGTAGACGGGGTCCTGGGTGATCGTGGCGTTGATCCGCCGGCCGAAGTACTCCACCTGCACCTGCTGCCCGAACGTGAGCTCGGCCGGCAGCCAGGCCAGCGCGATGGGCCGTCCCACGGTGTGCGCGAACCCGGCACTGGTGACGTAGCCGACCGCGCGCCCCTGATGGAACACCGGCTCCTTGCCCAGCACCACATCCCCGGCGTTCTCGATCAGCAGGCAGCGCAGGCTGCGGGTGGGCGGTGCCTCGCGCAGCCGCTGCACCGCGGCCTTGCCCACGAAGTCCTGCTCCTTCTTGGCGCTGACCGCGAATCCGAGCCCGGCCTCAAACGGGTTGTGCTCGGTGCTCATGTCCACACCCCAGGAGCGGTAGCCCTTTTCCAGGCGCAGGGAGGCGAACGCGGCCCGCCCGGCGGCGATGATGCCGTGCCGCTGCCCGGCCTGCCACAGCACGTCCCACAGGCGCTGGCCGTTCTCCGCGCTGGTGTAGATCTCCCAGCCCAGCTCCCCCACATAGGACAGGCGCAGCGCGGTGACCGGCACCCCGCCCAGGTGGGCGGCGCGGGCCCGGAAGTAGCGCAGCCCCTCATTGGAGAAGTCATCGTCGCTGACCAGCTCGATGACCTCCCGGGCCAACGGACCCCACAACCCGATGCAGCAGGTGCCGCCGGTGATGTCCCGCACCTGCACCCAGCCGCCGGGCACCAGGGCCTCGTTCTGCCGGCGGGCCTCCACCTGAAAGTAGGCGGTGTCGATGTTCCCGTTGATCCCCACCTGGAAGGTGTGCTGTCCCAACCGGGCGACGGTGATGTCGCTGCGGATCCCGCCGGCCTCATCCAGCAGCAGTGTGTAGGTCACCGCCCCGACGCTCTTGGCCATGTTCCCGGTGCTCAGCCGCTGCAGCAGGGCCAGCGCCCCGGGCCCGGAAACCTCCAGGCGCTTGAGTGGGGTCATGTCGTACATGGCCACCGCGGTGCGGGTCTTGTACGCCTCCACCGCCGCCAGCGGGGAATGGTGCAGCGCGGACCAGGTGTCCCGGATCGGCGGGCGCCAGTCCCAGGGCAGCTCATCGAGGTGGCGGGCGTTGGACTCGTACCAGTAGGGGCGTTCCCACCCGCCGCCTTCCATGAAGTGGGCGCCCAGTTCCCGCTGCCGGGCGTGGAACGGGCTGACCCGCAGGTTGCGGGCGCCCAGCCGGGGCTCCAGGGGGTGGCGCACATCGTAGATTTCCACGAAGTTCTGCTGGGCGGTCTGCCGAACGAAGCTGGGCGCCAGTTCGACCTCCTCGAAGCGGTTGACGTCGCAGTCGGACAGGTCGGTGCCGCTGCGCCCGGTGCTCAACAGCTCGGCCACCGCCTTGGCGATCCCGGCCGAATGGGTGACCCACACGGCCTCGGCCAGGTAGAAGCCCTCCACCTGCGGGCACTGGCCGACCAGTGAGCCGCCGTCGGGGGTGAAGGAGAAGATCCCGTTGAAGCCGCTGGCGATCTCCGCCTCGGCCAGCTCCGGCAGCAGCGTCTTGGAGGCCTGCCAGGCCGGCAGGAAGTCCTCGACGGTGAACTGCAGGCTGGAGGGCATGTTCTCCGGGGTGTGGTCCTGCGGGTCCATCCGGGGCAGGTCCTCGATCAGCGCGGGCATCGGGCGGTGCGCGTAGGAGCCGATCCCGTAGCGGTCCCCGTGCTCGCGGAAGTACAGGTCCTGATCCTGGTAGCGCAGGATGGGCAGGCTGGCGCCGTTCGGTTCGCTGTTGCGCCCCCGCAGGCCCTTGACGCTGGTGGTCTTCACGTACTGGTGGGCCAGCGGCAGCAGCGGCACCCGCATCCCCACCATGGCCCCGACCTTCGCGCCCCAGAAGCCCGCGCAGCACACCACGATGTCCGCGGCCAGGAACTCCTCGCCCACCCACACCCCGGTGACCCGGTTCTCCTGCTGCCCCACACCGGTGACCTCGGTGCGGTCCCGGTAGACAACCCCGGCGGCGCGGGTGCGTTCGATCAGCTTCTCCACCGCCACCCCGGCCAGGGCCAGCCCGTCGGAGGGGACGTAGAGCCCGCCGTAGACGACCTGTTCATCCAGCAGCGGGTAGCGCCGCTTGCATTGCCCGGCATCCAGCAGCTGGGCCTCCACCCCCCAGGAGGTGGCCCAGCCGTGCTTGCGGTGCAGGTCCCGCCAGCGGGTTTCGGTGGTGGCGACCTCCAGGCCGCCCACCGGGTTGAAGGCCTCCAAATCGGTCAGCTTCTGCACCGTGTAGCTGGCGAATTCGGTCATGGTCTTGGACGGGTTGGTCTGGAACACCAGCCCCGGGGCGTGGGAGGTGGAACCGCCGGGCAGTTCCAGTGGCCCCTGTTCGATGACGGTGATGTCCTTCCAGCCGCGCTGGATGAGTTCGTCGGCCAGGTTCGCGCCGACGATGCCGGCGCCGATGATGATGACGCGTGAGGTGGGTAACATGGTCTTTCTCCTACTGCTGGGCTCAAGTCTGGGGTGTGCGGGGGATGCGGGCTAGCGGAAGACGATGGTGCCCGAGCCCTCCAGCAGCACCCGGTGTTCGCAGTGCCACTGCACGGCGCGCGAAAGCGCCTGGCATTCGGCGCCCTGCCCGGCCTGGGCCAGCGCGCGGGGATCATGGGAGTGATCCACCCGGATCACCTCCTGCTCGATGATTGGCCCCTCATCCAGGTCGGCGGTGACGTAGTGGGCGGTGGCGCCGATCAGCTTCACTCCGCGGGCGTGGGCCTGGTGGTAGGGCCGGGCCCCCTTGAACCCGGGCAGGAACGAATGATGGATGTTGATCACCCGGCCCTGCAGCCCGGCGGCGAGCTCATCGGAGAAGATCTGCATGTACCGGGCCAGCACCACCAGCTCGATGCGGTGCTCCTGGATCAGCTCCAGCAGTCGGGCCTCGGCCGCGGCGCGGTTGCCGGCGTTCACCGGCAGGTGCAGGTAGGGGATCCCGGCGGCCTCGGCCATGGGGCGCAGGTCCTCATGGTTGGAGACCACCAGCGGGATCTGGGCGTTCAGGGTGCCGGTGCGCCAGCGGAAGATCAGGTCGTTCAGGCAGTGCCCGGACTTGGAGACCATCAGCAGGGTGCGGGTGGGTTTGGAGTCGCGGATCTGGAAGCCCATGTTGAAGCGCTCGGCGACGGGCTGGAACTGCTCGCGCAGCTGTGCGGCGCGCAGCGGGGTATCGCTGTGGAACGCGGTGCGCAGGTGCACCTTGGCGTTGACGGTGTCGTCAAACTGCTGGTGCTCGCGGATGTTCAGTCCGCGCACGGCAAGGAACTGGCTGACCGCGTGGATGATTCCCACCCGGTCCCGACAGCTGGCCGTGAACACGAAGTCGTGGGAGGTTTCCTCCGTCCTGGCGGCATGGGCGGCGGGGTGGGAAGCAGGCAAATCGATCAGGGACATCGTTTCGCTCCGATGAAATACGGGATTTGTATCCAACTTATATACTAGGATGTCCTGTAGCCTAGATCACACAAAGTTCAGGGGTCAAGGGTTAATTGGCAACGAACGCGAAAGAGGGAAAATGGCGCAGGCAGTCACGGCACAACTGCACCCACGAGGTGCCTCCAAAGCCGAGGAGGCCTATGAGCGGATCCTGCAGATGCTGGTGACCCTGCAGATCCAGCCCGGGGACCCGATCCACGATGAGGAGCTGATGCGTGAACTGGGCATCGGGCGTACCCCGGTGCGTGAGGCGCTCAAGCGCCTGGAGGTGGACAAGCTGGTCATCACCTTCCCCAAGCGCGGCACCTTCGCCACCCGGGTGGAGGTCAGCGACCTGGCCTATGTTTCGGAGATCCGCCAGCAGCTCGAGCCGATGGCCGCGGCCCGCGCGGCCCGCACCGCCTCCGAATCCACCCGCGCCGCCCTGCTGGAGACCTCCCGGCAGATCGAGCGCTTCGATGCCGCCAACGCCTCGACCACCGATCTGCTGACCTTCGACGCGGCCGTGCACCGCAACATCTACCGCGCCTCGGGCAACCCCTACCTGGAGGACGTGCTGATCCGCCACAGCAACCTGGCCACCCGGATCTGGTGCACGGTCATCGACAGGCTGCCACGGGTGAGCACCCACGTGAAGGAGCACCTGGGGCTGCTGCAGGCCATCATTGACGGGGATGAAGCCGAAGCGGCCCGCCTGGCCGGACTGCACGTGGGACAGTTCGAGCAGTCGGTGCGCACCGCACTGCTGGACCTCTAGAAAGATCCGCGGGCGCCAGCAAGAAAACTGGAGGGGCCGTGACGGTCTATGAATCCCGGTCGTTCGTGCTGAGTTCGCGCAGCACGCTGTCGGCGATCTGCTGCTGGTCGGGGGCGAACCCATAAAGCTTGCCTTGGGACTCGTGCACCCACCAGCGGCCGCACAAGTCCGTGGTCTGCTTTTCGGCATCCTTGGGCCACCAGTCCGCGTCCAGGGTGCGCACGGTGGCGACCTCGGAGACCTGCAGATCCCTGGTGCGCCGGTCCGTGGCATAGGCCTTTGCCAGGTCGGACTCGTTCGGTTCCCCCACGGTGGAAAGACTCAGGCACTCCTGCCTAGGCAGCGGCCCGTCATAGTCCATGACGAAGATGCGCTCGGCCCCGGTGGTGCGCTGCTCCAGCTTCACGTCCCTGCCACCGGCCGGGACCCAATCGGCCAGCAACCCGGACTTCACGCCATCCTCGGAGGTGGCCGCGCTCTTCGATTCAGCCTCGTCATAGGTTTCGCCGCTCAAATCCCCGACGCTGCACCCAGCGAGCAGCAGGGAGGCGGGAATGGCGAGGGCGGTGAAGGCGAGGTACTTCTTTTTCATCATGCTTTTAGCCTATGAAGCCTAGCCCGGCGGGTACCTCGGGCGTGAGGGGGAAAAAGCGCACCCCCTTCTCCGACCACGGGAGGAGTCGGCGAGCGCTGGCGGGATGAGGCCGACCAGGCCGGTTGGGCGAGCGTGGCGGCCCGGTAATCCCCGGTGAGCCCGAAGCCTGCGCTCAGCTGCGACACAAAAACGGCCACTAATGTTGAAAACACCTCATTGAAGGTGCGAGTGATGATCTGGAAAGCTCCCGCAGGGTTACGGCCCGCGGGAGCTTTCTGGTTAAGCGATGCCGGTTCCACCGGCCCCAGACCCGCGTTATGCCGTGGTGGGCTCCACGAAGCAATCCGGCAGTTCCGGTACCGGAATGATGACGATGTCATACGCCTTCCAGTCCAGCTCCTCCAGCGCCTTGCGGGCGGCGTCCATCTCCTCCACACCCACCATCGGCGAATGCGGCACCACGAAGGCCTCCGCATGCAGGACCGCGCCCAGTTCGCGTACGCGAACCCCGACCTGGTCCACCCATCCCATGGACTTCAGGCGGCTCTCAAACTCCGGGATCAGCGGGTGCGGGTCCTCGCCCTCCACGCTGGTGGCCCGGCGGTCCAGCAGGTCAACCACCGCGGCCTTCGTGCTGGTCCAGCCATCCTTGAGGATGCCCGCGGAGATCACCGCGGCGGCCACGCTGTCCAGCCACCACAGGCCGATGGCGATGCCTGCGACGCCCACGATGGAGGCGGCATTGGTCTGCCAATCCGCCTTGGCCATGTAGGAGTCGGCGTAGAGCAGCTTGTTGTTCAGTGGCTTGGCGACCTTCACCTTCAGCCGCCCTAGAATCACGGCCGGGGCGGCGATCACGGTCATCACCGCGATCATGATCCACCCCTGCCAGATCGTGTGCCCGAAGACGTTCATGGTGCCGATGGTCGGGTATTCCTGGGCAATCAGTGCGGAGACCGATTCGTAGGCCAGCACGCCGCCCACCACCAGCAGCGCCACCCCGGCCACCAGATGTCCGGCGCTCATGGCCCGGTGGTAACCATAGGGGTGGGTGGGGCACCGGGTTCTGCGGGTGTAGAACAGGGCCACCAGGAAGGCCAGCTGCGGCAGCACGGAGAGCATGTCCTCCACCCATGCCGTGCGCATGGCCTGGGAATTGCCCACCACCAAGGCCACCAGGGTAATGGTGCAGGCGGCATAGCCGACGCTGATCCATTCAAGTTTCGCTGCCCGACGCAACATGTCGCGCTGCTGTTTGGGCAGGCCGGTTCCGGCTTTCAGGTTCATGGCATCTCCTGGGTTTGGTCCAGAAAGTACTCAAGCTCCCCCAGAAAGGCGTTCTCCCCGGGCGGCACCAGCAGAACCAGTTGGGCCTGCTTGCCGTCCTCCTCCGTCACGGTGCGGTAGGGCCGGGTGATCCCAACTTCCTTGCTCCACGGGGTCTTGGCGGTGATCCCGCCGGCCACCACGTCAAGCTTTCCTTCCTTCAGCTGCTTGACCAGGTGCTCCTCCCCGCCGAGCGTCCACTGCACCTCGGCGTCCAGGCCCTTGGCGAAGTCCTTGACCAGCTCCACTTCGTCCCCGGTGTACTGGCCGTCGCGCACATCCACGAATTCGCGGTTGGGCGAGATCCCCACCCGCAACGTGTCGTGGCGAACATCCTGTAGCGTGCCCTTGGGATCCACCGGGACCTGGGCCGCACACCCGGCGAGCAGGCTGGATCCAAGCAGCGCTGCACCCGCAGCACGGAGGAACAACCGCGTTCTTTTCGATGACGACATCTATTTCTCCTCCCGCCGCTTCTGACACTCTCGGCCATGGATTCTCACCTGCAACGTACGACAGATCCCTGTGGCCCGCAGGTCGGTGCACCGAAATCCCTGCCAATCTTCAGGCTTTCGCAGGGAAGCGCATCAGCACCTAGGACCAGCCCACCACCAGTCGGGCGGCTTCCGTTGGAACTGTGGGGTTTACTCCCGTGATTGTCTCGAAACGCTTAAGACGGTTCATCAACGTGTTGCGGTGGCAATACAGTTGAGCGGCCGCCTGCCCGACGCTGCCCGTCGTCAAATAAACACCCACGGATTCAACAAGACGACGACGTTCCGTCTCACCACACGCCTGAAGTGCTTGCTCTACATCAGCTATTCCCGGGGCGCCAGCCTGGTTCAATTGCCTTCGTGCCATACGTGCCCAACCACGTACCCAGGTCATGGCGCCCTGCTCCCCGGGTTCCAGTAATTTGGCCAGTTCCAACGCGGTGTCCGCTGCACTACGCACCGCCCCGAGGGGTACTGGCTGCGCGATCATTCCACAACGGAGGCGTTCTAAAGCTACTCGAATCCGCGATGATTCCGAGCCAGGTCGAGGATCCTCGGCAAAGAACACCACGAGTGCGTCACCCCACGGGTGGCGCAGAACTGAGTTACCGACACGCTCATTGGCCAAGGCAACCCGCACTTCGGCCACCTGCTCCTGCAACGCTGCTACGACAAGGTACCCGGCATCCAACGGCTGCTCAAGGTCATGAGCCACCTGCTCCAAGGCCTGGGTAGAAAGGTTGCGCTCCCCGAACAGCTGGGCCAAATAACCTTGACGTAAGCTCGTTTCCTCGGCTTGCATCCTCGCCATTTCAGCCACGTAGGCCTGTTGCGTTTGCCCGGCATAGCCATCTACCACTTCCCAGACACGTTGCGTGTGGGCCACGATCAGTGGAGCGTCCGCAGCCGTGGACAAGGCAGTAATTTCGTCCCAAATGATCTTGAAATCCAACCTGATAGCTGTCATAAGAGCTTCAATCGGCACCCCGGCACGTGCCCGTGAAACTCCTACATCCATGGCGATTGCATCCCGCTGTCGCAAGTACTCAGGGTCATCCGCGTCGAGCTTCATAGCGAAAATCAAGGCTTGAAATGAGGCCTGACCGGTACGGCGGATTTCGCTCAACGTCAGCGGTCCGTCTCGATAGGGATCAATGCGCATCAAGCGGTCAATGAATCGGTCAGTGAGTACCTCAACGTTCAGCGCCTGCAGTAACTCGACCCAACGCTGCTCACCATCCCTGGCTTCAAAATGCACGTCTTGTCCTCCTCCAGCTCCCCCTATACGTACATATTATGTGCTTTTGCACATTCTTCCCGGAGTAACTCGCTGTGATCTGTGTGGCGCCTCACAGCTAATGATTGACACCATGGAGCTATGACCACAACCAACGGGCACACCGGCAACACGCCGACTGCTACCCCAACAGATAGCGACTTCACCATGCCGAAGGACACGCTCGAGTCCGGAGCCACACGTCAAATCACCGACAAGGAGGCCTCCAAGGTCGCCGTAGGTGCGCTGATCGGCACCGCCATGGAATGGTATGACTTTTTTCCTATTCAGCGCGGCCGCGGCACTGGTGTTCAATGTCCAGTACTTCCACAATGAAAACGCCACCGCTGCCGCGATGGCGACTTTTGCAACTTTCGGCGTCGGCCTGGTTGCTCGCCCGATCGGCGGAATGATCTTTGGTGCCATGGGCGACAAGATCGGTCGACGCAAGGTCCTAATGATTACCATCGTGGGCATTGGCATCATCACTGGTCTCATCGGCTTACTTCCGACCTACGCCGCAATCGGTATTGCGGCTCCGATCCTGCTCGTGCTGCTGCGCGTCGCCCAGGGCCTGTTTGTCGGTGGTGAATGGTCTGGTGCCATGACCATTGTGGTGGAAAATGCCCCGCTTCATCGTCGCGCCCGGTATGCCGCTCTTCCGCAGATTGGCTCCCCGATCGGTACGATCCTGTCCTCTGGTGGTTTCTTTCTAATCACGGTCATCTTCTCGCAAGAGAACTTCGACTCCTGGGGTTGGCGCGTTCCGTTCCTCGCCGCGATCCCCATGCTAGTCGTCGCCCTGTACATTCGTTCACGCCTAGATGAATCACCAGTGTTCACGGAGCTGATGGAACAGGGTGAAACTGCCAAGGCACCAATCCGCACCACACTGGTGGAATCTTGGAAACACATCATCGTCGGCATGGCCGCCAGCCTGCTCGGCGTCGGCGGGTTCTATCTAGTTACCGCGTTCATGGTCTGGTACGGAGTCAATGTGCTCGGTTACTCTTCCTCTCTCATGTTGCTGGGAAGTATCGTGGCTGCCGCTGTTGAGATTCCGGTTCTGATCGTTGGCGGGCGACTCGGCGAACGCTTCGGAGCTTCCAAAGTCATCATCGTGGGCGGGCTGGTGTCTGCCGCCGTGGCGTGGCCGGCCTTCTTGATGGTTGAAAGCGGCAGCAGTGTCATGGTGGTACTTGGCATGACCGTGGCTGTGGCAACCCTGTCATTCCCGTACGCCGCATCGGGAACCGTGCTTACCGGGTTGTTCCCCGCCAAAACCCGGTACACCGGCGTTGGCTTCGCGCAGAATGCGGCGGGCATGCTCGCCGGTTTCGTCCCGCTCGTGGCAACTGGCACCGTAGCGGCTGCCAGCAATCATTGGTGGCCGGCCGCGCTGTTGCTGACCGCGTTGTCACTATTCACCGCGCTGGCGGGCGTTCTGGCTCCACGAATGAGCGTCCCCCTGCCTGGTTTCAAGCACTAGATCCCATAAACCTTGGGTCCGTGGCCGCCCCGGGGCAGGCGAATCCTGCCCCGGGGCCGCGGGCCCTCGGCCAAGGGAAATGAAAGAGGAAAAGAAAACCATGCCATTGTCCACCCAGGTTCCCGACGCAGCACCTCCTGCTGAAAGCGGCTCCCGCATTGCGGTCGAATCCGAGTCCAGACCTCCGAACACCCACTCGGCCGGTCACCTCATCGTCAAAACTCTCCAATCCCATGGGGTGCGCCGGGTCTATGCAGTTCCTGGCGAAAGTTATCTGGATGTCTTGGACGGCCTACACGATTCAGAGATTGAAACCGTTGTTACCCGCCATGAGGGCGGCGCCGGTTTCATGGCATTGGCTGAAGGCCGACTTACCGACGTCCCAGGAATCTGCATGGTCACCCGTGGACCGGGTGCCGCCAACGCCATGATCGCGGTGCACACTGCCTGGCAGGATGCCACCGCCATGGTGCTCTTCGTAGGGCTCATCCCACAGACCGACCGACGCCGAGGGGCATTCCAGGAATTCAGCCTCGAAGGCTGGTTCGGAACCACGGCCAAAGCCGTATTTACACTTGACGACGAGCAGCAGGCAGGCCAGTTGGTCTCGCGCGCGCTTCGGCTAGCCAGCGCGGGTCGCCCAGGACCGGTGGTCATTGGGTTGCCCGAGGACGTGTTGGTCCGCCAAAGCCCGGCACAGGTTCCCGCCCCGCTGCCCGAAGCGATCGTCAAACCCCACGATGAGCAGGTTGCACAGCTCTGCCGACTGCTAATCGAAGCCGAACGGCCCTTGCTAATCGCCGGTGGCGATCACTGGAACGCCCAATCCAGTGCCGTACTTGCTGAATTCGCCGAACAGACGAACATTCCAGTAGTCACCGACTGGCGGGCCTACGACGCCATCGATCACGTTTCACCTGCCTACGGCGGTTGGTTAGGTTATGGCCGGGGGGACAACACTCTGCGAGCCATGAAGGATTCTGACTTGCTGGTTTTTCTGGGGTGCGAGCGATCGGACGTGCTCTCGGAGGGGTACACGGTTGCGCTGGATACCCCCACAGCCGTGGTGAACCCGGATCCTGATCTCTATCCACATGCCGGGCGTCTGGATGCCCACCTGCCAGTAACGCCCCTGGTCTTCTTGACCGCGGCCTTGCGGGCAACCCAAGGCGTTTCACGCGATAGTTCCTGGGCAGAAACAGTACGTGCGGCCCAGCTACGCTTCTCCACTCCCATCCCGGACGGTGGAAGCGGAGTGGATCTAGGGGTTGCCTTCGAAATCTTGCAACGACGTCTGCCAAAGGACCGGATTGCCACCTACGGCGCCGGCAACGCAACCTTGTGGGGTCATCGCTACCTCTCACATCACGGACCGGGTTCTCTCGTTGGTCCGCGCAACGGAGCCATGGGGCTTTCAGTGCCTGCCGCTGTCGCCGCCAGTTTGATCTACCCACATCGCCAGGTAGTAGCGGTTTGCGGCGACGGGGACTTCTTTATGAACGCCCAGGAATTGGCCGTCAGCTTCGCCCACGGCGGCACCCCTCTGGTTCTGGTCGTGGACAATGGCATCTACGGCACCATCGTGGCGCACCAGCGCCAGCACTACCCCGGACGCCCCTCTGGCACCTCCATGACCAACCCCAACTTTGGGCAATGGATCGCCTCCTTCGGTGGCCACGGTGAAATGGTAGAAACGACCGAACAGTTCGAGGGAGCATTGGAGCGCGCCTTGACCAGTGGGCTGCCAGCTGTGCTTCATCTGAAAACCGATCCCCAAACAATGGGACCGGGCACCTCCGCGCATGGTGAGGATCAAAACTGATGCAACTGGATTTGATCGTCGAAGCCCGACAGATTCTCACTTTGGACGATGCCCGACCCACAGCGACGCGAATGGGAGTGCTGGGCGGACGGGTCGTTGGCTTTGACGAGGAGCTGGAAGGATGTCACGCACGGCGAACCGAAGTCTTCGAATCCGAAGTCATCACGCCAGGATTCATCGATGCACACTGCCACACCACCTGGTGGGGGCTGGGGCTCTCGGCTGTGGATCTGTCCGGGGTACGGGGGCTGGAGAATCTCTACGAATTACTGGAAAGCGAAGCTGCCAAGTTGGCAGGACAACCGCATGCTTGGTTGAACGGAACCGGATTCAACCAAAAGGACCATGCGGGGCTTTACCCTGACATTGAACGCCTAGATGAAATAACCGGGGAACGTCCCCTCTACCTGCGTCACGTCTCGGGACATGCCGCAATCACCAACAGTGCGACCCTGAAACTGGCCGGTGCGTTGGATCCCGGTTTTCCTGATCCTCTCGGCGGAAGGATTGTCCGTGATGCTTCCGGGAAGCCTACCGGCCTCATTGAAGAAGCCGCTCAGGAGCTAATCCAAAACCTCTTGCTGCCCTACTCGACTGAGCAGATCGTCGAGGCATTGGATGCCGCTACCCGGCGATACGCGGCCGAAGGCATCACCTCTTTCACCGAGGCGGGTGTGGGCGGTGGTTGGATCGCCCATTCGCCTGTGGAGATTACGGCATACCAGCGCGCACTAGAGACAGGACGTCTCCACTCCAGAGCCCAGCTGATGCCGGCGCTCGCTGCCTTGAACGTGCAGTCTTCCCATGCCGAGGACGCGCACGGTACCGGAGAAGGGGCCGGGCTTTCCCTCGGAATAGGGGCGGGTTTTGGTGATGAAGATCTATCCCTGGGACCCGTCAAGGTATTCCTCGACGGATCCTTGTTAGGTGCCACGGCAGCGGTCACCGAAGACTACTGTGGTCACGGACACAACACGGGATATCTCCTTGATGACCCACAGTTCTTCCGCGAGCGCGTAGCGGCCGCCTATCGCTCAGGTTGGCCAGTGGCGGTCCACGCCATCGGCGACGCAGCAATCGATTTGGCCATTGACATCATCGCGAACCTACAGCAGCGTTATGGCAGCAATCGGCTCCCCAATCGAATTGAGCATTTCGGCATTGCCCGTCCCGACCAGGTGACGGCTGTCGCGCAACATGGAATCGCGGTCACCCCACAAGCGTCCTTCATCGGCCCCCTGGGGGACCAGTTCGCGGAGCGTGTTGGAGAACGTCGCGAAGGTTGGCTATACAGAGGCAAATCCCTGTTGGATGAGGGTGTCCTGGTCGCCGGAAGTTCAGACTTGCCGGTCGCGGACAACAACGTTCGACGTGCAATGGAATCGGCGGTAACGCGGCGCACAGATGGAGGCAAGGTGCTGGGCGGTGAAGACGAATGTCTTCCCGCATTGGAGGCACTAAAGCTCTACACCATCAATGCAGCGAAGGCGACCGGGCAGGACAATAGCCGAGGCAGTCTCAGCACCGGGAAACTCGCCGATTTCGTCGTGCTCTCCGGCTCCCCCTTGGAGACCCCAAGCATCTCCGACCTGCAGATCCATGCCACCTTTGTCGGTGGCAACCCCAGCTTCATCAGAACACCGGCGTTGACCGAGTAGGAGAATACAATGACTGACCCAACGATTACTGAGCTGGCAGACGCAGCGGTCGCTACGAGGCCCTTGGACTTCTTGGCCGATTTCGCGTCTATGAGTCGTAATGGGGCTACCGAGCGCGGCGGCGTTGACCGCCAAGCGGCCACCATAGCCGACGGGCAAAACCGGAATTGGTTCCGGGGGCTCGTTGAAGGTCATGGATTTACGGTTCACTACGATCAGGTGGGAAATCAGTACTGCCTGCTGGAGCTTTCTCCTGGAGCTCCTTGGATCGCGGTGGGTTCACATTTGGATTCCCAGCCACTGGGTGGCCGATTCGACGGAGCGTATGGAGTACTGGCTGGCGCCCATGCTGCATTACAGGTCCAACAGCGTCTCCACAACGACGCGCAAGAAGCAAAATTCAACATCGTCGTCATCAACTGGTTCAACGAGGAAGGTTGCCGCTTCAAACCGTCCATGATGGGAAGCTCGGTATACACCGGCAAGCTGTCAGCAGCACAGGCTTTGAATACAACGGATCCGGCCGGTGTCAGTGTCCATGAAGCACTGCAGGCTATCGGAACTATTGGAGACTTTGAGCTTCAAGTCGAAGCGTACGTAGAGATCCATATTGAGCAAGGGCGCTCGCTGGAGGATCGTGGGCTCACCATTGGCTTGGTGGAATCCACATGGGGAGCCAACAAGTACGAGTTCACCGTACACGGCGAACAATCACACACCGGCGCCACGGTCATCGCCGACCGCCACGACGCCCTGCTCGGCGCGTCAGCGCTTGTAGTCGCAGCACGGGAGGTGGCACTGGAATACTCAACTGAGGAACACATGGTCATCACCTCGTGTGGTGAATTCACGGTATTTCCCAATTCGCCAGTGGTCGTTGCCAGCCAAGTAAACCTTCTGGTCGACGTTCGCTCCACCGATCCGGAAGTTTTGGCGGCCGCCGATGCTGCACTGCATGATCGAGTTCGGCAGATCGAAAAGATGGCCAGCGTGACAATTGAGCGCGGAGCCTCCCATATTTGGGGGTCGAAGCAGTACGACGAATCCGGAATCAACTTGGCGCGAAATGCTGCACAAGCGGTTGGCCTAGAGCATGGCGTCGTCCGCACCTTGGCTGGCCACGATTCCACAAATATGAAGGATATCGTACCCACGATCATGCTTTTCGTGCCCAGCGTGGAGGGTATCAGCCACAACGAAGGGGAACTGACCCAGGACAAGGACATGCTCGCCGGGGTTCGAATGCTCTCAGAAGTGCTTCATCGCGTCGTCACAGGAGAATTTGTCTAAGACCCCACCATTTTCGCAGCGTCTCGGTCGGCAGACTGAAAGCCGAAGCTCAGCGCGGACACAGAAAGCGGTCTTATTGTTTTAAATACCTCCTTGAAGGTGCGAGTGATGATCGAAAGAGCTCCGGTTGGTCTCCAGCGGGAGCTCTTTCGTTAACCGGTAGTTCCTTTCAGGCTCCCGACCGCGATCAACTCCAGGCTCACGGGCTATCTCCGGGTTAAGTCACGCATCGACTTAAGCAGTGTTTGCGGTGCCCCAAACTTTCCTCATCAGCTACTGGACGAGCCGTCCAGGTCGGCCAGGCGATGGCCGAAACCGATGAGGACAAGCGCTGCGCGATCTACCAGGACCTGCAGGAGGGGCTCTTCCAGGACGCCCACGCGGTGCCGCTGGGTGACGTGTCCGCACAGCTGACCACCGCCCAGGGCTTCTCGGCGCGGGTCATCAACGGCATCAGCTCTGCGCGCACCATGCGCATCACCGACTAACTGACAAGGCGGGATCACCGGCAAACCCCGGGTTCCCGCCCAGCCCGGGCACAGAAACCCCGATTAGTGTTGTCAACAACCTCATTGAGGGTGCGAGTGATGATCTGAATTGGTCCCGCTGTCCATCTGGACGGCGGGACCATTCGGTTTAACCGGTACGGTCCGGCAATGGCAAACCGGCCCTTCAGGATTGAGAGGGTACCCCCCTGAACTCAACACGCTGGCTCTCTTGCGTGTCATCACAACGCAAAAGCCGAGGCCTTCGAAGAAGAATAATGTCCTTACTATTTTGCATAAGGTTCCAAGCGCAGCCGAGGCATCAGCTCCCGAGTGGATCACCTGGCCAAGGAGATGGGCCACGCCAAAGACTTCAAGGTCCTGGAAGAGCCAGCAGCCCAGTCGGATGCTGAACGCCTCGGAGCGACCAAAGCCGGCACCCGGGTGCCGCTGGCCAAACTCGTCAGCAATCACGAGCCCTTGTACGGCTCCTACGAGTGGGTGCAGATTTGGTTGATGGGGCCACGCGCGGGCAGAATCTCCTGTGTCTGCGTCCCGCAGGTCCCAAAAACCGGCGGGCCGGCACTGGCCACCTCCAACAAACGCGACATTGTCGATATGACCCGTGGCCCCCGTTCCCGGGTGGGTACCGCATGGGTGCATGACGTGCAGGGCATGATCCTGAGGATTTCACGGTCCGGGACCTGCTCAAAGCCTGTGGGCATCTGACTTTGGCCCAGTCCTTGGAACAGATTCAAAAGCTCACTCCTAAGCAGCGCGATGGCGCGTATGGCACGATGCGCCCGTGGGTAAACGTGCTCTCCTACGACAAGGTAACCGTAGATCACCTCGCCCAATGCAAGTGCAACGTACGTTGGCTTGGTAACCTGACCTCACTACGCTGGAAATATTAAACCTTCACCGGAGCGGCACCGCTGAAACGGCGCAACTTTATTGGAAAGCGCGAGTCATGAGTCACGCAACAGACCGGATTCTTGAACAGCTTCAAACGCAAGACGACTTACGCATGCAAGCCGCGAACGAAATTGCCCGAGTAGTTGCTGCCCACATCGAAGCCGAACAGTATTTGGAGGAGGCCAAGGCCGCAGAGAGGAAAGCTTTTGCCGCTGCCCCGAAGTACGGATGGACACAAACCGAACAAAATCGCCTCTCCGAGCCGCCGTTTTCCACGCAAAAAGAGCAACAAGTCCAGCGGCTCGGACGAAGTCTAAGAACGCACAAAGTTATGGGCCGGTATTCACCTTTCGATGAGTACCGGCCCGTTGCTTTAGCCTGAATCCACCGATGCGCCTTCGGCCGCCGCTTGAATCCGGCGGTCGAAGGTGGTTTCGTTTTTGGGCACGGGAAGGACGCCGGCCTCGCTGCCGGGGCTCGTTCCACACTGGTTTCTTGCTCGCGCTTGTTGGCTAAATGGACGGATTCAGACGGCCTGCGGTGGCGCGTGCACGCAAGCGAAGAGCCGTTCCCATCCGGCCTGCCACGGCCAGCCCACCGGCAGGCGGAGCCTGATTCTCCTAGCGCTGGTGGCGATGCGCGCCGGAACATGGATGAGCTTGCGGCGCACCGTGGCCGTACGGGCCTTGACGAAGGAACCGCCGGCGAGGATCCCGGCGGCCCGGGTGAGGTTATAGGCCATCACCGCGGCCACCAACCACGCACTGTTGGCACCGAACTGCCCGGAAGGCAGGTGGGCCAGCGCGCTGTCCTTCAAATCCGCGTTGACCTGTTCGATGATCGCGTGCTGGCGGTGAGTCTTATCGGCCGCGACGGTATCCCGGTCGGCGGGATCAGTGGTGGTGAAGAAGGCGTGGAAACGATACTGGTCAAACAGCGTTGCCTGGCCCTGAGTTGCCTTGGGATTCAGCTCCGGGATGCGGCGCACCACCAAACGCCCGGTGATCCGTTCGGCTTTCTTCCGTGAGCAGAAGGCCGTGAAACCGGTTTCAGCGACCTCGGCGCTGGAAACCAGGGCACCGGTGGCCTCATCTAGGATCGCGTCGGTGTAGTGGATGGTTTCCCACGCATCATCCGGGATGGCGGCGATCGCGCGTTTCACGGCCGGGTCCATCCGCACCGTCACTGAAACCTGGGCGCCAGCGGACAGGGCCGCGTTCACCGGCCCGTGCCCGTAGTAGGCCGAGTCGAAACGGCAGAGCACCGTGGCGCCGGGCTGGCAGCGTTTGAGGGTGTTCAGCGCCTCGGTGACCAGTTTCCTGGCTCCGCGGGCGGAGTTCGCTGCCCCCTTGCGCAGGCGTTGGGCGGCGATGAACGGGGCCGAGTCCGCGGTGGAAGCAGTAGCCAGCAGGACGTTGAGTCCGTGCACCCCGGAATACCCGTAGCCGGAGCCTTGCTTCTGGTAGCCGTGGACTTCGATGATCGTGTCATCCACATCAAGAAACACCAGATCATCGGCGGCAGCATCGCCCAGTAGTGGGGTCTGACGGTTCAGGTTTACCAGGAACCGGGAGGCGACCGCGTCGAGCTGGCGCACGTGTCCGAAGGTGAAGGAGCGCAGGAACGATCCCAGCGTGGAAGGCGCGTAGCAGGCGTTGAACACCTTCTTCATGGCCCCGTGGCGCAGCAACGCCATGTCGTCGATGGAGTCGGCGCCCGCGACCATCCCGGCCACCAGTGAAGCTACCTTCAATCCGGCGTTGGCGCCTTTGTCGGTGGGTACGCTCAGGTGCTTGTCGGTCAGGTCGTGCAGCCCAGCGTGCCGGGCCAGGGTCATGGCCGGCAGCAGCCCGGCGCGGGCGACGAGGTTCGGTTCGTCGAAGGAAACTGACACGGCGGAGGGTTTGTGGGAAACTTGCATCTACGAGATGTCCTGCATTTCGGGATTGTTGGTACTGTCGCAAGTTCAATTTTCCCTGAAATGACGGGCATTTCGTGTTTAAAACGCCGGGTGACCTCCGGACATCATCGGTGGATCAAGGCTTAGGGAGGGCCACTCCCGAGGAGCCCCGCTAAGCCATTCGTTCATATTGAAAAGGACTCAGTCCCATCGCGGACACCGCGATAACCAATTGTCCAGACACTGGCTGGACAATTACCCTCGGGGCAAAATTCCCTAGCCTCACGGATTCGTCAGCCCGGTCTTCGCGCTCATGGGACGAGCGATGAACTCGGCAGCAACGGCATATCGTCACCGGTTGGCTCCTGCCCGCGTAGTCGGCACATTCCGGTTTCACCTTCATGGCGATATTCAACCCAGATCACCGCCCGCCGCCTCCCCTTATTGGCTTCCGCCCAGGCCAACACGTCGTCCACGCACGCTGCATTCTCGAGCCGATGCTCACTGCTGCCGCCGTTCTCATTCCAGAAATCCACGCGGTACACCGGAGTGAGGTCTTCTTCGGTCACATAGCGCGGATCAACGAGAGTCGCCTTAATGCTTTCTACGCCCATGGTCACAATCTATCGCGCTCGCGGCGAATCGTACACGAGTCCTCGACCTGCCCGGTGAGCGCGGCGCCAACCGGGATAGGCATCGAGATGATGGCGCTAAAACGTTCGTTTTTGAAATACTCGGCGTGACGCATGAGGAAGTATCCTCGACCATTAAAAGGTCAGCCGGGTGTGGAGGATATTTTGCGTCAAACAGCAACAGCACCTAAGCGGCACGGTCATCTTGTCAGCGGGACCTTGGCTTCGACGATGTACGTAAATGAAACGGGTCGAATCTCATCCCCGGATCACCAAACTGTTAAATCAGCGTTTCGGGTACCGCAAGTCCACGTAACTGGTACCGCTGTTCCACGATAGGGTACTGGCCATTGCCTGCGTTGATCGTTCGCGGATGACGGCCAGCACCCCGACCGCTCCACTG
>NZ_JAVGCZ010000051.1:0-18672 GCF_052928425.1 Glutamicibacter sp. BSL13 | reverse complement strand
CCCGTCATGGGATCGGGCGGGGCGGGCGTTGTCTTCCAGCCCGGCGGGCATGGCCAGCTGGATATGGTGCAGTCTCATGTTTGGTCCCTAGATGACTTCCAGCGGCACCGGTGAGGTAGGGGCCGGGAAGGCGGCGTCGATGCGGGCCAGGTGCTCGTCGTTCAGCCGCAGGCTGCCGGCCTCCGCGTTTTGCCGCACATGCTCGATGCTGCTGGACTTGGGCAGCGCGATCACGCTGCCCGAACGGATCGCCCAGGCGATCAGCACCTGGGCGACACTGACCCCCATTTCCTGGGCAATGGCGTTCAGGGTACGGTCGGACAGCATCTCGCCCTGCTCCAGGGGCGAGTAGGCCATGACCGGCACCGGCGGCTTCATGGACAGCTGCTGCGGGATCAGGTCGAATTCGATGCCGCGGCGGGAGGGGTTGTACAGCACCTGGTTTACCGCCGGGTGCCCGGGCAGGTAGGACAGTTCCTCCGGATCAAAATTGCTCACGCCCCAGGCCCCGATCAGTCCGCGGTCCTTGAGCTGTTCGAAGGCCTCCACTGTGTCTTCCAGCGGGTGCGCCCCGGGCCAGTGCAGCAGGTAGAGATCGATCCAGTCGGTGCCCAAGCGCTCCAGCGAGCGCTCGCAGGCGGTGATGGTGCCCCGCAGCGACGCGTTGGAGGGCAGGACCTTGTCGACGAGGAAGACTTCATCGCGCACCGGCGCGATCGCTTCACCGACCAGCTCCTCACTGCGCCCATCGCCGTACATTTCCGCGGTGTCCACCAGCGACAGGCCCAGCTCAATGCCGGTGCGCAGCGTGGCGATTTCCTTCTCCCGTGCCGCGGGATCATCTCCCATGAACCACGTGCCCTGGCCAATGGCCGGAACCGCATCCCCATGCGCGAGTTGTACCAAAGTATGGTGTTCCATGCCATACACCCTAGGCGAGGAGTCGTGTCCTGCCCGGTTTTTGTTGACTGCTCAACACCATTGGGGGCGAATTCATAGCAAAATCAGCGTTTGTTAATAACAGCGTGCTGCCGCGTCCGGGTCGGCGCAGAACAGGAATCCGGGGGTAAAGTCGGCGCAACGAGAAAAGCCAGCATCTGTGAATGCTGGCTTTTCCCGGTATCGGCCGAAGTCGTTCTGCGCGTCATCGACGCGAGCGAGAAGACCGTGGCTAACTTACTCAATTGACCAAATGGCACGCCCCCCAAAGCGTCCAAGTGCCCCGTTGGCCAATTGACCATAGCTTATTGGGTGTCAAGGACATTTGGAGGGGTACTAAGTAGTGCTTTCGGAATTTTTAGGTAGTACTGCGTAGACGAATACCTGGCCTGTCCGACAGGGTTTGGGCGAAAACCTGCCAATGGCGCGATGACTGGGGCAGGCATTGCTTAGGTGGCGCTGTCCCAGTAACTCGTGACAGCCTGCGATGCCCGGTTCGGCTGGGCCGGTTGCGCCGCCCCATGGTGGAAGTCGTCGGGGTCGCTGTCATCATGGTCAATGAGCTGGCGCCGGTCGCGGATTCCCAGCTTGGCGTAGGCCCGCTGCAGGTGGCCCTCCACGGTGCGCGGGGAAAGGTACAGTGCGGCGGCGATTTGCGTGTTGCTTTCACCCTGGGCGGCTCGCACGCAGGCGGCGTACTCGCGTTCGCTTAGCAGGGCGGAATCCACCCGGGCCCGTCCCAGACGCGGGGAGTTCACATTGGCCAGCGGTCCGGCGATCTCGGCGCAGCGGCTGAGCAGGTGGGAGGCCCGCGCCCGTTTCCCGGAGGCCCGGGCCAGTTCGGAGCCGTGGTTGGCCAGCTCGGCGGCGTACAGCAGGCGCCCTTGCCGCACGTGGTTGTCAATCAGCTCATCCAGCTGCGGGCCCAGGTTCTCCAGTGCGGTGCCGTAACCGGCCAGGGTGGTGGCCAACGTACCTTCCACGGTGGCGGCCAGGGAACTGAACTGTTCGGTCTGCTCGGTCAGCCGCAACCGCCAGGCGTCATGCAGCAGCCGCACCTGCTGCATTTTCAGCCCGCGTTCCTCGGCCTGGGTGAGCAGCCGTGAGAGGTAGTCCCGGGCCGCGGCGGTGCCCTCGCTGCGCAGTACGGCCGCCAGCAGCGCCCGTTCCGCTTCCAGGCGCAGAGGCTGTCCATCAAAGCGGGCGGCGCGGGCCTGCTGCAGGAAGTGCCGTGCCTGTTCGGTGTTCCCCAGCAGGGAGGCGGCCCGGGAGCGCAGTGCCCAGACAATTGAGGCGGCGTTCAGCGGGTCGTTGAGCTCGGCCAGGGACAGCGCCTGGTCCAATGCCACGGCGGCGACCTGCGCGTTGCCGGTCTCCAGGTTCCAGGCACCCTTCCAAATCAGCTGGTCCAGGTGGTGGGCGGAGCTGGAGTCGTCCTGGATCCGGGTGATGCGCGAACGCAGCTGCTGGGACCCGTTGCCTTCGGCCAACAGGACCGGGTGCAGCGCCGAGAACATGGTGCGCCGGCCACAGGCGCCGGTGTGCGCCCACACCGGCGAGGCGAATACCTGGGTGAACAGCTCTCGGGCCCGTACCGCCTGCCCCTGATAGGCCAGCAGCAGCCCGTAGCGCGCGAGACAGGCCAGGCGAAGATCCGCGTGGATCCGCTGGTCCTCGAATGCCGCCAACAGGCTGACCGGATCCACCGGCTGGTCCTGCAGGCTCAGCAGCACCAGACGCTGAGCCTCCACATCCGGCGGATCCCCAGGGCGCGGCTGCAGCAGGTCCAACGCCAGCTGCGGGGTGGGGCCATGGTGGTGAATGTAGGCGGCCGCCTGACGGATTGGCGCCGCATGCTGATCCAACCAGGGGGATAGGGTCTCCAGGCCCTGATTTGCCGCACCGGTCTCGAACTGGGCCACTGCCCGGGCGGCGGCCAACAGGGCGCGGGTCTCCTCGGCCACCTGCTGCTGGGAACCCAGTTGCTCGGTCAGCGCCACCACGATGTCATACCGGTAATTCGCCCCAGCCCGCAATACGGGCCGCAACAGCTCATCTGCCGGCAGCGGACATCCGACCCGCTGACGCAGCAGGGCCAGGTTGATTTCCAGCTCCCCGGTACGCGCCCCATTCGAGATCACCGGGCCCAGCGCCTGCAGATGCTGGCCCAGCCGGTGACGGCCCAGCAGGCCAACAACGGCCTCCGCCGGGATGCCGGCAGTCAAGTCGACCAAGGGGGTGGCGGGTGAGTCACCTTGGGAAGGCTCGGCATCCAGGATCCGCGCTAGTCCGGTATCGATGGCCCGGTCCAGCACCTCGGTGCCCAGCACCTCCCCGGCCCGCTGCAGCGGCAATTGACCGGTAATGGCCAGGCGCTCCACCAGTTCACGTATGGGAGGGGACTCGGCCCTCAGCCGGGCGTGGACCAGATCGCTGATCCGCGTCCCATTGGGTTTCCACTCCGGGTGCAGGCTCCAGTACCCGCCCACAAAGCGCACCGCCTGCTCGTCCTGCGCGTCATAGAGCAACTCGCGCATCTGCAGGGGCTTGCCGCCAGAGACATGCAACAAGGTGCACACGGTACTTTCGTTGACAGGGCCGCCAAGCACCCCCTCGGTGAGGAACCGTGCGTCCTCACGATTCATTGGTGCCATCTCCAGCCGCCAGGAGCTGTGCATGCTGGCCAATTGAGCCAGGCAAATGGGCAGCTGACGCAGTTGGGTGGTCGCCACCACCAGGTGCACTTGACCCGAGAGGGCCAGTTGCGCAAGGACGGCGGCGCTTTGCTCATCGACCTGCTCGGCTCGATCCAGCAGGATCCACATGGGTGAGTGGGAAGAGAACCCGGTGATGGCGGCAATCATTCGCATCGGATGCCCCGCCGCTTCCCGCGTCTGCGGGATCTGTGAACACAGGCTGGACAGGACAGCGAACTCAACATGGGCCAAGCCCGAAGCACCGGTAATCCAATAGAACTTCTGCCCCAGCGCCCGCAGCAGACGCAGGGCGAAAGTGGTGCGCCCACTGCCGGGCTTGCCAATCACGAAAACCGTCTTGCCCTCCTGCAGTCTTTGCACGCCTTCGTGCATCGCAGTGTGTCGGGATGGCAATAGTGCCGGAAGGGGGGCGGAGGGGCCAGTCATGGGCGCAGGGACTTTCAGTGCGAGGCGGATAAAGGGGCTGGGGAAGAGAGCTAATCCGGCACTCGCCGCGCACCACGCAGCCCGTCCCGAGAGGGGCTGGGGTAATGCGTGGCGTCCATAACCCCAGTGTCGCACCGCGTGCGTTTTTGCGATAGCCCCGCGTCAGGGCCAACAGATGGCGCAGATATTCGAAATCCGCTCTTGGAAGGACGGGTAATGAAAAAACACCAAAACACCGATTCGAACGCGTGTTCTAATCCAATGATTCGCCCAGCTCCCGCTGGCTCGAACCGGACACGGGGGTAACCCAGCGCTCGCCGAGGGCCGCCAGGAGCACTGATCCATCTAGCGGACGCCCAGTCGCTGGCAACCACAGGCCGCACGGCGTTACGCTACGGTCAGAAGCACGATCTTTAGAAAGGAAACGTCATGAGCCACAAATTCTCTGTCGGAGACCACGTGTCCTGGAACTCCGAGGCGGGACGCGTCACCGGCAAGATCACCAAGGTCCACACCAGCGACTTCACCTACAAGGGGCACAACCGCCGCGCCAGTGACGCCGAGCCCCAGTATGAAATCAAGAGCGACAAAACAGACCACATTGCCGCGCACAAGGGCAGTGCCCTACGCAAGCTGGAGAAGTGAGTAGCGGGCAGTGATCAAGGCAACGGTCTACACCATCGGTCACTCGACCCACGACATCGACGAATTCCTGGCAATGCTCAAGGAACAACACGTGACAGTCCTCGTGGACGTGCGCCGCCTGCCCGGCTCCAACCGCTACCCGCAATTCAACCAAGAAGAACTGCAGTCCGCGCTCGCCGACGCCGGAATCGAATATCGCTGGATGCAATCGCTCACCGGCCGCCGACCCGTGAGCCGGACTGTGCCATTTGAAACTAACGCCTGGTGGCAGAACCGCAGTTTCCACAATTACGCCGACTACGCGTTGAGTGAGGGCTTTAGCCACGGCCTGGGGGAGTTGGCGGAACTGGCCAAGGAGCAGATCCCGGCGGTGATGTGTTCCGAAGCCGTCTGGTGGCGCTGCCATCGGCGCATCATTGCGGACCACCTGCTGGCCCGTAAGTTCCCGGTGCACCACATCATGGGACCTGGCGAGGTGAAGGACGCCGAACTCAGTTCCGGCGCGCGCATTGGAGGCAACGAGCCCGAGGTGACATATCCCGCCACTGCCGCCGAATAGGGGCCGACGCTACAGCGCTGATGTGTGACATGCGGCGTCTTTAAGCCAATTCACGAGGTTGCGCCTTCGGCCGAACTGAGATTCACGGAGAAGGCGAGAGCCGACCGCGCTGAAGCCGTCACAGAATCTCAGGGGCCCTATTTCCGGGGTCGGAGCCAGAGCGAATCGGATCTGGAAGCTGTTAATCAACCGGAGTGGTGGCTGGAAACTCCCGTGAACTGTCACCCCGCTATGGACACGGTGCAGGGGTGATGGGATTCTTTTGCCGTTTAATAGCCGTCCGGGTGTTCCAGCTTTGAGGATTATCTGTGCGCCAAGCGGTTCCGTTCACAGGCCAGTCAAGAGGCATCCATCATGAGCGAACAGACAGCCGGGCAGCCGCCGCGCTATTCCATCAACCTCACCTTAGACGGGTGCAGTGACCACCGATTGGGGGTGCCGGACGAGGAACTACACGCGCACTCGGCCTAAACCATTGCCAAGGCCGACGCGCTGATCTTCGGCCGGGTTACCTACCAACTCATGGAGAGCGCCTGGCGGGCCTCACCGACGGCACCACAAATGCCACCGTGGACGAAACCTTTCGCGCAAACCATTGATCAGGCCAAAAAGTACGTGGTCTCCAGCACGCTGGAACACGTGGACTGGAACGCGGAACTGCTCGCCGGGGACCTTCAAATAGCAATCAGGAGGGCTAAAGCGTCAGCCCGGCAGGGGCCTTTACGTTGGGGGAGTGCAGTTGCCACTGGCGCTGGCCGAATTTGTGCTGATTGACGAGTACGTGCGTATGCAAGTGAGGATCACCAGCGCGTGAGTCGTAGTGATCGTAAGCGGTTGCGATCACTCCGCGCACATCGAATTGCGCAACCGCACCGTTGCCTGCGCTTGCACCTGCACGGGTGAATGCAACCTCGCGTTCCATGTACGCAACCGCCGCATGATGCGCTTCCGCGATCAACGCCTGGGTCCCTGCGTCAGCGACCGCCCAGAGCACGCTCGCCGACTTTGGGATGGAGAATATGAAGTCGAATCCGGCAACCGCTTTGCGGCCTCCTCGTTCGGCTTCTTCGGCTTCGATGGCCGCAGTCGCTCGGCCTCGTTCGACCGGGCTCAGCAAAGAATGGAGCGCCTCGACTCGGGCTTGAACGCGCTGTTCGACACTCTTATAGACCGGGTATGCCCGCCCCAGCGGTGCTCGGGTGATTGGGTCGCGCCCCATTCCTACGAGAAGTTGGAGCTGTGCTTCGCTGACTTCATCACCAGGCACCAGTTGGCCGCTGCCGAGCGCCGAAAGCCCGGCACCCATCCACCTGCCCGGCGGCGTGCCCTCGGCGGAGTAGTAGCGAGTCAATGGCGTCGATAGTGATTGGTCTCCGTCGCCTGCCGCGACTGTGCGCAGCAGGTATTTGTATCCGTCTCCGGCGGACGTCACCCGCACTGACACCGTCATGGTCGAGCACCTTTCCTTCGTTACGAATGAGGTGGTCAACAGGGGTCAGAACCTCGATCTGCCAGAGGCGTGGTGACTCAGTGAGCGGGTAATATCACTCAGCCTCGCCGCTGTCTCTGATTGACCGCTCAGGCCCCTGCCAGATCTTGGCGATCACGCGAGCAAGCTCGTCGGCTCGATCTTCGATGTCTTGCTCCGTCCAAGACTGCTGATGCTGGAGGATCTCCTTATTTAAGACCTGCAGGTTGAACTGGTTCAGGATGCTCCACTTACCACGCCCGGGCTGCCCACCATGGGACAAATCCTTGGCTTCTGCATCCGTCCAAGGCCGGTTCGAAAGAGACGAATTCAACGATTGCGGAATGAGCGTCAAATTACCGAGCGTATGTACCGCTCTATCGCGCTGCTGTTCTTGCTCATGAGTGAGCTGAACTGCGGGCCGCCAATGTTCACGCCACTTCTGCGGCATCACGTGCTCAATCGACATCGAAACAGGCAGAGGCACGTCACCGTACCTCGAATCCTGCGCACGCTTATACTCCTCGACCGCGCGAAGCACTACGGCGATACGGTTCTGTTTGATGTAGCCATACAGTCGCTTGGAGCCCACCTCGGCTATGAACTTCTCGTCACTTGGCCACTCGCGGGTGTGGGCGGTCTGCTGTGACAAGAACGTACGAATCTCAGCACCCGCCTGCTTCACTTCCACTGACGACAAGGTCTTTAACAACGCGACAACGAGCTTGTTCAAGTCCTTCGAAGTCATCTGCAGGAGCGTTCGCCGAACGATCCAGCTCTCCAGTGCGGCGAGCCCGATCTCGATCTGGTCATCCGGAAGGCGGTGATTCGGAGAGATCGCCCACAGAAACACCGGCGTCGTTGCAGCGAGTTCCATCGTCTCGATGATTCGACTCCGGAACTTCCCGGCCGCTGTTTGCGTATCTAGGTCCCCGAAACCTCGGTAGGTATCTGCGTCGGCGCGAAGCTCGGTCAAGAAATCTTCGGCGGTCGCTGGTGTGCCCATGAGCGGTGTCGCATACTCAACGAAAGTGCGAAAAACCAGTTCAGCTTTCACTTCGTCCCGCATACGCATGGTGAGCCAGTAGTGCAGGAAAATGTCCACGCGTGAGCGGCTCAAACGCCCCTGCGTGATCTCCTCGCGCCACCAATCCGTGTCGAAGTCCTCCCACAACGTGCGCGACCACTTGTCAACATCCGCACCGATCTTCTGCCCATGCCGGAACACCCAGTTCTTGATCAGATCGGCCTTTAGCAAAGGCGTACCGCGGTCGTTGAGCGTCTCAAATATTAGCTGCGCGTCGTCATCACCCGTAAGGTCGATGGCGACGACGACGAGGCGGCTAGCGAGGGTTTCTGCCAGCTGTTCTGCACGCTCGGCAGCGTTCCCCGGCGGCACTTCGCCATCATCATCGGCGAGCCCGACAATCCAGCGCTCTGCTTCTGCGCTGAAGAAATCATGGGCGCCCTGAATCTGACCGGCTTCGCCCGGATCTGGTTCTGCCGGGTCCATCGCATGGATGAACTCGGCGCGGTTCGCTTGGGACGGCCAAAGCTTAAAGCGTTGTGGCGTTCCTCTGTAGACCGCCTGTTGGTTGAGGACCAGCTCTTCAAGACGCTCAGCTTCTTCTTCATGCCCGTTCTTGTTGAGTACGTCCTGGACCGCATCGAGTAGCAGCTGCAAGGTGGTAAGCCTCTGTTGTCCGTCGATGACATCCAGCTCGGTGATTGCGGCGCTGCCCGCCTGAAGCAGCTCAAACACTACCGCTCCGAGGAAGTGGCTCTTGATCGGCGTTGAGGAAGCCACAAGGTGGCTCTCAGCGACGCGCTGGATGTCGTCCCATAGTGGAGCCCACTGGTCTTCTTCGTTCCACACGTACGGCCGCTGGTATGCCGGGATCACGTAGTGTTTGCGACCCTCGAACAGTTCTGTTGCGGTTGCTTTACTCGGTTGTTGCAATTGCCTGATACTTTCTGTCTCAGCCGTCGAGTGCCCGTGCAAGGTGCTTTACGAACTGCGCGGTGCGGCGCTTGCGCCCGAACGTCTGCAGGGTCATTGCTTCCAGTTCGGCACGACTCACTGCAGAATTGCCTTCTCTAATGAAGCGAGCGGCGTTTCTGATCTCTACCGGGCTGATTCGCGTGAATGGACGTTCCACGTCGCTCCCGTTGGGGCGGAACTCTGCCCAGGTGTCAGCATCGATCGAGTCGGGCCATACGAACTTGTCTGCATCCACGTTCAGACCGGACGCAGCAATCTGTCGGGCGAGTTGTCCACGTCGCTTGGAGTGGAGCTTGTTCATTCCGAACGATGCCGCGACCAACTCAGCCAAACGGTCGATATGGATCGGCCCTTCGAACTCTGCGATCTCGATCGCGACAGCGCGAACCTGCTCTTTCGCTGCTTTCTTGGGCAGGTCGTCAAGCACTGAAGTGTCTCCCACCAGCACGATGGTCCAGGCCTCGAATGCGGAGCGCTCGGAGCCGATCCGTGGTGTCTCCGCTGCGTTCCTGCGAATTAGCATGCTCGGATCAGGTGCCACTTCCTCGTCGGAAGGCGCAGGATCACTCTGCTCACTGGCGGGATCGTTCTCAGCAGCTACCGCCACCGGAACAAACTCATCCGCAGAAATCGGAGGACTCGCGACGCCAGACTCTCGTGCGACTTCCTCGAGCGCAGCCAGTCGCAACTTCTCAGCGGGGACGAGGCCTTCGCGATCGTTGAAGTGCTCGAGCAGCCGCACGACGAAGTCATGGGTGCGCCACGCATCAAGCTCGTTGAGTTCATGCCCGTGCGCCCAGCGATTCCGCATGATTCTCAGTTCGCCACCCAAGGTACTGACGATTCGAGTCCGCGGGTCATCGAACGGGAAGCCGAGCCCTCCGAGCCGTTCTGTCAACATGCGCAACTGTGCTTGAAGGTCCAGAGGTGAGTACTGCATATTGACGTACCCTTTGGCGTTATCCAGCTCCCGCAGAATGACTGTCCATTCCAGGCCTTGTAGTGAAGTGGACAGCCGAGTAGCAATGATGACGTTGAGACGACCAGCAAGCAGATCGAGACCGTCCTGCACGGATCCACGAGGATTGAACGTCATTACTCACCTTTTCCTTTCACTGCCATCCAAGGCACCAAGCGCACTTCGCCTTCGCTGACGTCAGGCAATGGTTCTACTGACTTTTGATTTGAAGCCCAGCACCTCGATCAGGCGGGCGCCTCGTTGGTTGAGCATGGGCGCAGCCTGGTCTGCCAGTTCAGCCCAGTCGGCTCGCTTGGGTACGTTTTCACGAATGTGATGGCTTGCGAAAAGCCCGCTGTTCGCAAATCCAGAGATCGTCGTCCTCTCGAGTGCTTTCTGATAACTCGAAAAACGTTGCCGTGCTGCAAGATCGTCGGGCTCATCAAGCACCGACTGCAGGTATCGCTCGGCCAACGACACAGGTAGCTGCAGCATGACATTCTGTGGATCGGGACCATACAAATAAGTAGTCTCACCGTAGGTCACCACAACTACGAGGGAGATCTGCTTTTTGCCACTACGGCGATTGAAGAGGCCGGAAAGAATCTCACGCTTCGGCTGTGAAGCGGAGTGGGCAACCGCCACCTGGAACCCACCAAGACCGTCAGGGTCAGCACCGATGTAGATCTTTCCAAGCGTGATTCCAGAAGGGGCATCATTGTCGCGCCAGACGGGCGCCTGCTCGGCTACGAGTTTGAACATCACTTACCTATCTCAATCACAACTAGTACGGGCTCGCCTGTTGCTTTTGAATACACAGACCAAGGAATGATACCGGAATTACGGGATCCAGTTTGTCCACGACGTATCCTTTCTGGGTTGGGCCTTGATTAGGCTATGGGTGACCACCGACATTGATGTCGCAATCGGCTCTTCGGGCGGATTGTCAGGACGGTTTGGGCACCTCCGGTGCAGCTGTACCACCGCTGCGAACCCAGTCGTCGACCTCTGTGGCTTGGAACTTCCAGAGGCGACCGATCTTATGGGCGGGCATGCCCTTTTCGGCGATCCAGGTATAGATGGTGTCCTTCGTGACGCCAAGGTGGGCGGCGATGTCGTCAGCAGACAGCCACGGCTCAGTCACGTTTGGTCCTCCCTCACCGACCCATGCGGGCCGTCACTGCCGATGATATCGAAGTTGTGCCGATTGGGCTGGGTTTTTCCGGGTGAATGTGGTTTTCAGCGACCTATGCGCTGGCCGAGCCAGTCTGCTACCGTGTTATGCCAGCGTTCGTTATCGGTATTCCAGTTGAGGGTATGACCAGCGTTGAAGGCTTCAAGAGTGACGAGTTCTGGGCGCTGGTCCCGTAAGCGTTTGGACATTGCGGGACCGAGTCATCGCGGGTGCCGTGAAGGATCAGTGTTGGGACTTCGAGTTCGTAGGCCCGCTTTACCCAGTTGAAGTCATCGAGAGGCAAGGCCGCTGGCAGGCTGACCGTGCGCGCAAGCCGTTCTCTCGTCAACCAGGGCATCGCGAGAGTGCCTGCGCTGCTGGGCAACCAGGTGTGCTTGCAGTTCGCTTGGATTACCGAGCGCCAGTCGAGCACAGGTGAGTCGAGCACGAGTCCGACGATCAGATCTCGATACTCCGCTCGGTGTGCAAGTTGCAGCGCAATCGCGGCACCCATTGACTAGCCGAAGAGCACGATCCGTTCGGCACCACGCCTGATCGCGTAACCGATTGCAGCATCGACGTCTTCGACTTCAGTGACGCCGAGTGTCGACCTGCCGTTGCCGAGGAGTGGGCCTTCGCCATCGTACCGGTAGCTGACCACGAGCGAGGTGAAGCCAAGTTCGGTCGCGACCTGCACGCCGCGAATCGTACCTGCTCGGGAACTGCCGAGCCCGTGAACGTGTATTGCCACGTCGAAAGGTCGCCATCGATTCGCCAGGCAGGCGCGTGGCCAACTGGCGTGACAATAACGTTGTCGCGGTGTTCAAGCCCGGCGTCTGCTGGGGATGC
Organism: Glutamicibacter sp. BSL13; assembly: GCF_052928425.1. Classification (NCBI taxonomy): domain Bacteria; kingdom Bacillati; phylum Actinomycetota; class Actinomycetes; order Micrococcales; family Micrococcaceae; genus Glutamicibacter; species Glutamicibacter sp. BSL13. The sequence continues at coordinate 6,935 of NZ_JAVGCZ010000051.1, read as the reverse complement.
ATAGTAGATGCCACTCCACGAGGCCAGATCCCCTGCTCGTGGACTGAACCCCTCGGAGACTCCTGTGATGGTTCGAGCAATGAACTCGGGGGCGCGGTCGTCGACTTTGCTTCCGAGCTGCACCCAGCCACCACGTTCGAACCAGAGGTTATAGACGCCTTGTGCTTCTGTGCCCTGAGTGCGATCGAGCACAAGACGCGACTGTCCATCAGCTTGTTCAACACTACGCACAGTGAGATTGGAGTCGCGCGGCCCGATGCAATCAAGCGTTCTTCCACCGGATCTTCATCGAGGAAGACGGGGACGTCCGTGTCGAATATGAACGCCCCTTCGGTTCACTCTGCGATACCGAGGAGCAGATGAACGCTCTGAACTGGGCCGCGGAAGCGAAGAAGAAGGGAGAGGCTCAGACCGGACAAAGAGTGGTTACTCTTGTCGAGGGTTTGAACCTCTCCCATTTGGGGTGAGTAACGGGGCTTGAACCCGCGACCTTCTGGACCACAACCAGACGCTCTACCAACTGAGCTATACCCACCATATTCTTTTTTGTTCCCTGACTAGTCAGAACGCTTTTGCTTACTGATTTCGTACCGGGCAACGAGAATTATCATACACACAATCGGCTGGTGAATGCCAACTCGGAAAGCATCGGTTTCGCTGTGTTGTCGATCACCAGCCGATTGGGGGAGCCGTTACCTGCCCTGCGCGGCCGATCCGCTCACCTGGCGGGCCACCTTCGCGGCCTCGACCGAGGTCGGGCCGGGGGAGGGGACCATGATGGTGCCGCGGTAGTACTTCAGCTCGTCGATGGAGTCCTGGATGTCACCCAGCGCACGGTGGTTGCCAGTCTTCACCGGGGCGTTGTAGTGCGCCTTGGTGTACCAGCGCCGGGCGAGCTCCTTGATGGTGGACACGTCGATGACCCGGTAGTGCAGGTGGTCGATGACCGCGGGCATGTCCCGGGCCAGGAAGTTCTTGTCCATGCCCACCGAGTTGCCGCCCAGCAGGGCCTTCTTCGGTTCGGGCACCCGGGCGGTGATGTACTCCAGCACCAGCTTCTGGGCTTCGTCCATCTCCATCCCGCCGGCCAGCTCCGGCAGCAGGCCGCTGGCGATGTGCATGTCGCGCACGAAGTCGTCCATCTGCTCCAGGGCCGCCTCATCCGGCTTGATCACCACGCTGATGCCCTCATCAAGCACGTTCAGTTCCGCGTCGGTGATCAGCACCGCCACCTCGATCAGCGCGTCGGTTTCCAGGTTCAGCCCGGTCATCTCGCAGTCGATCCATACAATCATTTCTGAGTTACTAGCCACGGGAACCAATCTACCGCCGTTGTGCGGTGAACATCGCACACGCGGGGCGGGTTGCCACGGTGTCACGCCCGGAATTTGGCGGCCCCGGTGCTAAAATCGACAGAGATTTTCCAGCTCTGCACTAGGTTCGCCCCGGACCTGCAGCGGCGGCCCGATGCCGCGGCAGGGCGTCGCCCTGTCATGAACCCACGAGGTGTAATGGTGTCCACTAACCAGCCAGAGGTCCTGGAGCACAAGCCGGCCACCGGCGTGCCGCGCACTCTGGTCAGCGGCCTGATCGGCTCCACCCTGGTGCTCTTCGGCTCCTTTGGGGTCGGCTGGCTGGCCAGCGTCTCGCCGCTGAACCAGGACCCCTTCTTCATCATGATGCGCACTGAGACGTTCTGGGTGATCACCTCCGTGATCCTGTTGACACTGGGCTGCTGGGTGCTGGTGCGCGCCTGGTGGCGGCTGGGGCAGAAGCTTGCGGGCTGGCCCGAGGGCTCGCTGGCCGTGGTGCGCAAGGCCGTGCTGCTGTGGAGCGCCCCGCTGCTGGTGAGCATCCCGATCATGTCCCGCGACGTGTTCGCCTATATCGGCCAGGGCCGGCTGGTGATGGCCGGGCAGGACCCGTACAGCGACGGGATCTCCTCGGTGAGCAACTGGTTCCAGCTGGGCACCGACACCATGTGGGCGGAGGACGGCACCCCGTACGGGCCGCTGTACCTGCTGATCGAATACCTGGTGGTCGCCGCCGTGGGGCATTCCACGGACCTGTCGATCCTGGCCTTCAGGCTGATCGCGTTCCTCGGGGTCATCCTGTGCCTGTACTACCTGCCGAAGCTGGCCCGGCTGCACAAGGTCGACGGCGCGAAGGCGACCTGGGTGACCGTGGCCAACCCGCTGTTCCTGCTGAACTTCGTGGCCAGCGCGCACAACGACTCGCTGATGGTGGGCCTGGCCGTCATGGCCGTCTACCTGGCCTGCCAGCGCAGGGGCGTGCTGGCGGTCATCGTGCTGACCGCCTCGATCGGGGTCAAGCCGATCACCCTGGTGCTGCTGCCGTTCATTGGCCTGCTGTGGGCCGGGCCGGAGGCGAAGTGGCCCAAGCGGATCCTGTACTGGTTCTACTCGGGCATGCTGCTGCTGGCGCTGATGGCGCTGCTCGGCTTCCTCAACGGCTACTGGTTCGGCTGGCTGAAGGTCATGCTGTTCACCGGCACCGGGTACTCGATCTTCTCCCCGCTGGGCATCGTGATCATGCTGCTGACCGGCGCGGTCTCCGCGTTCGGGCTGTCCACCGAGTGGATCCTGCCGGTGATCAAGCTGCTGGGCCGGCTGCTGGGGGTGGCGCTGGCGATGGTGGTGATCTTCCGCGGCAAGTACAGCCACCTGGTCCAGCGCCTGGCCATCGGCTTCTCCGCCATCGTGGTGCTCTCCCCGGTGATCCACCCCTGGTACCTGTTGTGGCTGCTGCCGTTCTTCGCGGCCACCGGGATCCGGGATGACTGGCAGATGCTGTGGGTGCACCTGACGGTGCTGTACTTCATCGCCTACCAGGCCGCCGACCAGCTGTTCATCTGGCAGTTCCTGGCCGAGGAGCTGGAGCCCGGGGTCCGGCTCATCTCCTGGGGCGTGTCCATCGCCGCGATCGCCTGGCTGCTGCTGGTGGACCGGCACACCCGCTCGATCCTGCCCGGGCTGCTGAAGCAGACCCCGTGGCTGGCCAACTTCACACGTACCGCATGAGCGCCCCGGTGGTCCGCGCCCCGGCCCCGCCCAGCTTGCGCGCGCTGCGTTGGCACGGGGTGGGTGCCTCGGTGCTGATCACCGTGGCCAGCTGGGGGATTGGCTGGTTCCCGCGCAACCAGCATTCGCCGTTGGCCCGCACCGGCTTCTTCATCCAGTTCCGCACCGAGCTGATCGGGGTGTTGGCCTGCATGCTCATCATGGCGGTCGGGCTGGTGTGGCTCACCCGCTGCTGGCTGCTGCTGCGCCCCAGGGTGGAAAACCAGGGGCAGCTGTCCGGGCGAACCCTGGCCGGGCTGGTGGCCAGCTGGGGTGCCCCGCTGCTGGGCAGCTTCCCGATCCTCTCCCGGGATGTGTACTCCTACCTGGCCCAGGGCCGGATGCTGCAGGCGGCCAAGTCCCCGTACTCCGAGGGGATCTCGGCGTTGCCGGGCTGGTTTGACGGCGGCTCGGACGGCCTGTGGGCCCAGTCGCCCTCACCCTACGGGGTGCTGTTCCTGGTGGTGGCCCGGCTGATCTACGTCATCTCCGGCGGCATCCCGGAAATCGGGGTGGGGCTGCTGCGCCTGCTGGCGGTGGCCGGGGTGGCTGGCTGCTATTGGGCGACCGGGTGGCTGGCGCGCAGGCTCGGGGTGAACCCGCACTGGGCGCTGTGGGTGATCGTGGCCAACCCGCTGTTCCTGCTGACCATGCTCGGCGGGGTGCACAATGATGCGCTGATGATCGCCGCGACCTTCTGGGCGTTTGGCCTGGCCCAGGGCCGGCGGATCATCGCCTCCACGTTCGCGCTGGCGGTGGCGGTGAGCATCAAGCCGATCGTGCTGGTGCTGCTGCCCTTTTTGGGGCTGATGATGCTCGGGCGCAGCGCCGGGCTGCGCGAACGGATCGCGGTGTGGTGGCGCACCACACTGGCCATCGCCGGGTGGCTCACGCTCTTCGGGGCGCTGACCGGGCTCTGGTTCGGCTGGGTGCCTGCGATGCTGACCTCCGGTGCCGCCGCGTTCCCCTACGCCCCGGTGGGCCTGCTGGGCACCCTGTTCGGGCTGCTGGCCTCACTGTTTGGCGCGGACGCCTCGGTGGTGGCCCAGGTGGTGTTCACCCTGGCCCGGCTGTTCTCCGTCTACCTGGTCGCGCGCCTGGCCCTGGCCAGGAACATCAGCGACCCGCTGCGCCTGGGCGCCTGGGCGCTGTCCGCGGTGGTGCTGCTGGCCCCGATCATCCAGCCCTGGTACATCCTGTGGCTCTTTGCCCTGTTCTTCATTTCCCAGCAGGTGTCCTGGACCAGCGAGAAGCTGATGATCGGGTTGAGCATGCTGATCACCCTGGCCGTGTTCGTCGACCAGATCTCCATCGAGCAGTGGCATCCGGTGTGGCTGCTGCGGATCCTGGCCGCGCTGCTGGGGGTGGGCCTGCTGGCCTCGATGCTGCGCTGGGACCGCCAGGTGCGCCAGGTGGGGCAGCAGCTGGGCGCCTGCCGCATCCCGCGCAGCTAGACATCCGGCGTCCGTGGACTAAAGAGCGCCAATTCACACCGGGTTTTGCTCCCGCCCCGACGGCAAATCGTTTTACCCTTGGGTATGCAAAGGATTATGGACCTGTTGTGGCCCGGGGCGATGGCACTGCTGATAGCGGGGCTGTTCGTGGCGACCGCAGGCATCTTCCTGTTGGCGCTGCAGTACCACAAGCACGGGCGCCTGTCCTGGCGCAGAACCATCACCAGCTCGGTGGTGGTGCTCTACGTCTTCGGGCTGCTGAGCTACACCATGCTGCCGATGCCCGAGACCCGCGACGCGTTCTGCCGGCCCGGGGTCGCCCAAACCCAGCTCGAGCCGTTCCATTTCTTCCAGGACTTCAACCTGGCCTGGGAGGGCGGGCGCCGCGCGTTCCTGACCAGTTTTGAACTGTGGCAGGTGCTGTTCAATGTCCTGCTGTTCATCCCGGTGGGGATCCTGGCGATCCGCTGGGCGCGGCAGAACGTGTTCACCGGCACCCTGATCGGCTTTACCCTCTCCCTGGCCATCGAGGCCACCCAGTACACCGGCATCTGGGGGATCTACACCTGCGCCTACCGGGTGGCGGATGTCGATGACCTGATCGTGAACACCTTTGGGGCGTTCCTTGGCACGCTGCTGGCCTACCTGCCGGTCTTTGCCTTCCTCTCCGGGCCGAGCGAACGCGACGGGCAGTACGCCCCGGCCCGGGCCGTCACCCGCTCCCGCCGGGCGCTGGCGAACCTGTTCGACCTGGCGTTCATGTCAGCCCTGGTGATGTCCGTGTCCCTGGTGCTGGAAGTCGCCGAACGCCTGGGCGTGCACACCGCCCGCATCGACTACCTGCAGGACCTGCTCTCCATTGCCGCAGTGCTGCTGGTGGTGATCATCCCGTCCCTGGCCCCGGGACGGGCCACCCTGGGACAACGCTGCGCCTGGTTCGAAGTGCGTGCCCTGACCGGTGGGCCGGCTAGCACCGGGCGGGCGCTGGCCCGGGTGCTGCTGGGCCTGGGCGGGATCTACCTGTTCCAGTCGATCATGGCCATCGTGCCCGAGGGGAACCTGTTCCAGCTGCTCGCCCTGCCGCTGGTGCCCTACATCTGGTTCTCGGTCATCTGGCTGGCCTTTGACCGTTCGGCCCGTGGCGTCTCCGCCCGGGCCTCGGGCACCCGCTTCACCGACCGCCGCGCCTGATCCGCCCACTGCTGCGCCGCCGGGTGCCGGAGCGCTAAAATGGCTGGTGGCGCCGCCAACTCGCAAACCCTGGCGCCACCTTCTTTCCCCATCTCATCCCCAACGCAGCTCACTCACGCCGCCACACGGTGTTCCCCGGCGAGCTGCCGAGCACAGTTAGGCCTGCCATCCCGCATGGATCCCATGGATAACCAGCCCGAAATCCCCAACGAGCCGCACCGTGCCGTCTTGCGCACCGCTGTGGGCGCCACGGTGCTCATCGCGGTGGGCGCGTTCGTGCTCTCCTTCGCCGCCCTGACCGACCTGGCCACCCGTTCGGGCATCGACCCGAAGCTGTCCTGGATCTGGCCGATCATCATCGACGGCATGATCGTGGCCGCCACCGTGGCGATCGTTGCGCTGAACGGCTTCCCGCGCAAGGCCATGATCTACCCGTGGGCGCTGCTGTTCTTTGGCGCGATCGTCTCCACCGCGGCGAACTCCACCCACGCGATCCTGACCGTGGACTCGATCTCCAACGGCGTGCCGCCGCTGGTCTCGGCGCTGGTCGCCGCGATGCCGCCGGTGGTGCTGCTGGCCATCACCCACCTGACCGTGCACATGTACCAGAAGAAGTCCGAGGCGGCGAAGCTGCGCGAAGCCTACGAGCGTGACGTGGAGGCCGAGAACGCCGAGAAGTACGGGGCGGCCTACGATGATGGCTACCAGGCGGCGATGAGCGACGCGCAGAACGCCGAGGCCGAACGCCTGGGCGAGCTGGAGCAGGAGCACCAAGACGCGCTGGCCCGCGCCCGGGCCGAGGCGATCGCCGAAGCCAAGCGCAACCAGGCCAAGGCCGCTGCCGCGCAGGCCAAGACCGCCCAGGCATCGGCCAACGGCAAGCCCGCCCCGGGTTCGGTGGCCACCGCGACCGCCGTGGATGAAAAGGCCCCGCTGTACGACGACCTGGCCCAGCGCCTGAACCGTTCCTAGCGCACCGGCGCCGGTGTCATTCGCCCGGCATCCGGCGTCATCGGATTCGCTGAAGTGTCCACCTGGCCAAGTAGACTCGCACCAGCACCACCGCGCGCACTACGGCGCCGTGGTGTGCAGTGACGGAACGACAGGGGAGCAGCCAATGAGCGAACAGGAGCCAGCCGCCAACGATTTCGCTGAACAGATCGACGAGTCGGTGCGGCGCTACGCCAAGGTGCGCCCGGCACTGCAGCAG
>NZ_JAVGCZ010000050.1:0-19110 GCF_052928425.1 Glutamicibacter sp. BSL13 | reverse complement strand
GCACGCTGATCTGGCTGGTGCGCCGCCGACGCCGTTCCCGCGCGGGCGACGGGCCCTGAGGCGACGGGCCCTGAGCCGACGGCCCCGGAGACGACGGTGGGTGCGGCGGGCTGGGTGAACCCTGGTGGCTGGCGCCCAACCCACTGCGGCCGGCCCGCCGGCGGTAGCATGCCGGTATGGCCAATCGACTAGAGCACGCATCCAGCCGCTACCTCAGGCAGCACGCCCACCAGCTGGTGGACTGGTGGTCCTACTCGGCCGAGCCCTTCGCCGAAGCCCGGCGCCGGGACCGTCCGGTGATGCTCTCCATCGGGTACGCCGCCTGCCACTGGTGCCACGTCATGTCCCGCGAGTCCTTCGATGACCCGCAGGTTGCCGCCTACCTGAACGAACATTTCGTCTCAATCAAGGTCGACCGGGAACAGCATCCGCTGGTCGATGACACCTACATGCTCGCCACCCAGGCCCTGACCGGGGCCGGCGGCTGGCCAATGACCGTGTTCACGCTGCCCGACGGGCGCACCTTCCACGCCGGAACCTACTTCCCGCCCCGGCAGCGCGGCCGGGTGCCCTCCTTCATGCAGGTGCTCACCGCCGTCACCGAGGCCTACACCCAGCGCCGTGAGGGGGTCGAGCAGCAGGCCGCGGCGCTGGCCGAGCACCTGGTGGAACTCAGCCGCGGACAACACCAGATGATGAAGTTCTCCGCCGATCCCGCCACGGTCCAGGACGGGAACCAGGCCGAGGGGCAGGCCCTGGAGGTTGCGGTGCACCAGTGGATCGAGACCACCCGCAGCGAGGGCGGATTCACCCCCGCCCCCAAATTCCCGCCCACCCAGTCACTGGTGGTGCTCTGGCAGCAGGTGCTCACCCACCCCGAGCCGGGCCCGCTGTTCGACGCGGCCGCCACCACCACCGAGGCGATCGTGCTCGGCGGGTTGCAGGACCATGTGGGGGGAGGCTTCGCCCGCTACTGCGTGGATGAGCATTGGGCGGTGCCGCACTTTGAGAAGATGCTCTACGACAACGCCCAGCTGCTGCGGCTGCTGGGGCTGTGCCAGCTGGCCTGCACCCAGCTGGCGGCCACCGGCACGGACCCCGCCCGGACCCAGCGCGCGACAGCCCTGGCCGAGGCCTGCACCCGCGCCGCCGCCGGCACCGCCACCTGGCTGCGGGATTCGATGCTCACCGGGCAGAGCGGGGACCGGCACCGGGCCCTGGCCGCCTCCCGGGACGCGGACTCGCTGCGCGACGGGCAGCACGTCGAGGGCGGGGCCTACACACTGACCCGCGAGGAGTTCGACCAGGCCGCCGCCGGCCTGGACAGTCCGCTGCCCGAAGACCTGATCCGGTTGGCCGAGGTCGCCGAGGACCCGGGACACTACTGCCTGTCCCTGCTGCGCATGCCCCGCGGGAGCGAACGCGAAACCTGGCAGCGGCTGCTGCAGGCGGTGCGCGAGCTGGTGGCCGAGCGCCCGGCCCCGGCCCGGGACAGCAAGGTGGTGGCCGGGTGGAACGGGCTGGCCATCGAGGCGCTGTGCCAGGCCGCGATCGTGTTTGAGAACCCGGGGCACCGGCAGCTGGCCGAACAGGTGGCCCACATGGTGTGGGAGATCCACGTTGCCGCCGCCACCGGCACCCTGGCCCGGGTGAGCTTTGAAAACCAGGCCGAGCAGGGCAACGAGGGGACCCTGGAGGATTACGCGGGGATGGCCCTGGGCTTCGCGGCCCTGGCGCTCGCCGAGCCCTCCGGCCCCTGGGCCCTGCGCCGTGACCGGCTGCTGGAACAGGCGCTGGGCTTCATCGACGAACAAGGCCTGGCCCGGGACACCCGTGAACTGGACCCCGCGCTGGCCGCCCAGCGCGGGCAGCAGCCGGCGGCCACCGCCTTGGATGACGCGGTGCCCGCCGCCTCCTCCCTGCTGGCCCGGGCGCTGCTGCTGCGCGCCCAGCACACCATGGCCGTGCCGGAGCAGGACGGCGCCGGGCCTGACAACGAAGAACGGGTGGACCGGGACATGCAGGCCGCCCAGGCCCTGGTGGGGCACAGCCCGGTGGTGGCCGCGCGCTTCCCCTCCGCGGTGGCCGGCGCGCTGGAGGTGCAGGGGCTGCTGCAGTCGCCCATCCAGTACCTGCGCATCTCCGGCGGCGAACCCCGCCAGCTTGGCGCCCTGCGCAGGCTGGCCACGGTGCTCGGCCTGCCGGTCGGGGCCGGCGACGAGCAGCAGCCGGCCGGGCCGGGCAACGCCCTGCGCATCTACCCGTGCCGGCACACCACCTGCCAGGCGCCGGTGGCCGACGCGGCCGCCCTGCTCCAGACGCTGCGCCGGGGGTAGAAGGAGAACAGCGACGGCGCGGTGGCGGTGTGTGGCGGCGCGGATGCACGCCCCGGGGCCGGTAAGGCGGTAAATTTAGACTCAGTGCCGCACGGCACGGCGCGCATGCCGCCAGGTTTCACGCCACATGGACAAGAGGACACGTCAGGAGGAGCAGGTGGGCCTACCGTCCCTTGCCTATCGACTCTACGAGCGCCGGCTGGCCAGGTCGCTGCCGGGGGACAAGCTGCCGCACCACATCGGTGTGATGGTCGATGGGAACCGCCGGTGGGCGAAGCTGGCCGGAAGCACCACCGCCGCCGGCCACCAGGCCGGGGCGGAGAAGATCCTGGAGTTCCTGGAATGGTGTGAGGACCTGGGCATCAAGGTCGTGACCCTGTACATGCTCTCCACCGACAACCTGAACCGGGAACCGGCCGAACTGCGTGACCTGCTGGACATCATCGGCAACCTGCTCGACGAGTTGGGACACACCAACCGGGTGCAGGTGCAGCAGGTGGGGGCCCGGGACCTGCTGCCGGCGGACCTGGCCCAGAAGCTGACCGACCTGGAGGCTGCCACCGCCAACCGCAATGGCGTGCACGTGAACGTGGCCATCGGCTACGGGGGCCGGCGCGAAATCATCGACGCGGTCAAATCGCTGCTGAACGACGCGGCCAGCCGCGGCCAGTCCCTGAAGGACGTCGCGGACAACCTGGACGTGGACTCGCTGGGCGCCTACCTGTACACCAAGGGCCAGCCGGACCCGGACCTGGTGATCCGCACCAGCGGGGAACAGCGCCTGTCCGGGTTCCTGACCTGGCAGAGCGCCTACTCGGAGTTCTACTTCTGCGAGGCCCTGTGGCCGGACTTCCGGCGGGTCGACTTCCTGCGGGCCCTGCGGGACTTCGCCGACCGGCAGCGCCGCTTCGGGGCCTGACTCGGCCCACCTTTTTTCGACCGGCCCTCACCGCCGCGAAGACCGGTCCGGCGGGCCGGGGTGGTGGCAAACCCGCGGCTGACAGCGCCATCTGCGTGAGCTTCGGGCCCAGAACCTGATCGATACCCAAAAGAAACCTGGTGTTGGCTTTTTCGACTCCCCGCCGGGGATAGGCTGGGCACACAGGCCCAGCCAGGACGGCCGGGCCGAACGAAAGGTTCGACACTGGATGGTTGCCCGCGCGTTTGACGGGGCCGCCTGCCGGCGGCCCAGCGGAATTCCGGTGCGGGCTTTTCCCACTGATGCGTGGGGAGAGCCCCCACGCTGAATTCGAGAACGGGTGGATCGTCATGGCCCAACAGACCGAACTAACCCCCAGGACCTATGTGCTGGACACCTCGGTGCTGCTCTCTGACCCGCATGCCATCTTCAACTTTGCCGAGCATCCGGTGGTGATCCCGCTGACCGTGGTCACCGAACTGGAGCATAAGCGCAAGGACCTGGAGCTGGGATACTTCGCCCGACAGGCGCTGCGGAACCTCGACGATCTGATTCAGGAGCACGGTGGACTGGGCACGGCGGTGCCGGTGGGGGAATCCGGCGGAAGCCTGCGCATCGAACTGAACAACATCGCCCAGGAAGTGCTGCCGGTGGGGATGCGCAGCACCGACAACGACAGCCGGATCCTGGCGGTGGCCAAGAACATCCTGGATGCCGGGCTTGAGGTGGCGCTGGTGACCAAGGACCTGCCGATGCGCATCAAGGCCTCGGCGATCGGCATCCACGCGGAGGTGTACCGCAGTGAACTGACCCGCTCCTCGGGCTGGAGCGGGATCCAGGAGCTGGAGCTGGACGCGCAGGCGATGGCCGAACTCTATGAATCCGAGCGGCTCGACGCCCCACCCGAGGTGGCCGACGCGCCGGTGAACACCGGGTTGGTGATCACCTCGGTGCGAGGTTCGGCGCTGGGACGCAAGGTGCACGACGGATCGATCCGGCTGGTGCGCGGGGACCGGGAGGCGTTCGGGCTGCACGGGCGCAGCGCCGAACAGCGCATCGCCCTGGACCTGCTGCTCGATGAGTCGGTGGGCATCGTCTCGCTGGGCGGGCGGGCCGGCACCGGCAAGTCGGCGCTGGCCCTGTGCGCGGGCATGGAGGCGGTGCTGGAGCGGCGCGAACACCGCAAGATCACCGTGTTCCGCCCGCTGTACGCCGTTGGCGGTCAGGAGCTGGGGTACCTGCCTGGCTCGGAAGGGGAGAAGATGAACCCCTGGGCGCAGGCCGTGTTCGACACGCTCAGCTCGGTGGTCTCCAAGAACGTGATCGATGAGGTCGTGGAACGCGGAATGCTGGAGGTGCTGCCGCTGACCCACATCCGCGGCCGCTCGCTGCATGACACGTTCGTGATCGTGGACGAGGCGCAGTCCCTGGAACGCAATGTGCTGCTCACGGTGCTTTCGCGCATCGGGCAGCATTCCAAGGTGGTGCTCACCCACGACGTGGCCCAACGCGACAACCTGCATGTGGGCCGGCACGACGGGGTGGCGGCCGTGGTGGAGCAGCTCAAGGGCCACGACCTGTTTGGGCATGTGACCCTCACCCGCTCGGAACGCTCGGCAATCGCGGCACTGGTCACCGAGATGCTCGACGCGAAGGTGCGCTAGCGCCGCTTTGGCCCGGTCCCGCCGGGATCCTGCGCCGTTCGCGGGCGCAGGGTCCAGGGCCTGGGGGCGCGCACATCGACCAGGGTTGGGGTGGGGGCGGTGAACAGCGAGTCGATGTAGTACTCGTTGTGGGCCAGCACCCGCACCCGCAGGGTGGGCGCCGGCTCACCGTCCAGCACCTCGCGGCGCAGCAGGATCCCGGTCTGCCGGTCCAACTCCACCAGGGTGCGCGTTCCGGCCGGAACCAGCGGGTAGCCGGGCACCGCGGGCCGGTAGTTGTGCCCGGCGCTGAGTACCGCAGCCAGGACGGGGCGACCCTGGGCATCGGTTGATTCACGCAGCTCGTGGATGAAGGTCGGGTGGTTGAACGCCAGCTCCAGGCTTGCCGGTTCCTCCCCGGCCAACTCATAGGGGTCCAGTACCGCCTGCAGGAACGGCAGCGGCAACAGATCCCCAAACCCCTGGATGGCCGGTCGCCGGTACACCAGGTGGTCATCCCCGAACACCGGGGTGACCAGGGACGCTGGAAGCTGCCAGGAGGCCGCGGTGGCGGCCACATAGTCCAGCCCCCGGTCCTGGGTGAAGCGTTCGCGCTGGAAGACCAACTGGTCCCGGTTGTTGGAGATTGCCACCGCCTCCCGGGAACGCAGCAGCACCGTAAGTTCACCTTCCAGCCCCAGCTCTTCGCGGGCGTAGGCCGGCGGGAGGTCGACGCTCAAGCGCAGGCTGCTGGAGAGCCAGGGGGCCGAGCGCGCCAGGGCGCGCAGGTGCCGGCGGGCTGCGGAATCCGGCAGCCGGCCACCGGGAAAGTACTGATCGCGCGCTGGGGAGCTCATACACCCAGTCTAGGAGCCTCGCGCCGCGGGACAAGGGCGCCGGTGGACGGGGCGGGGATTCGCACCGGGAGGGCTGGTCCCATGCTCGGCCGGATTGTGTACAGCCCCCGGCCGGCTGCCCCGCGAATGCCGAATGCGGCCTATGCTCTGTACATGGTGGGTCTGCTGCTGGGTGAAGCGTCCCGGGCCGGGTTCGTCCCGGCCGGGGTGTCGCTGGCCGCGCTGTGGACCGACGGGCCGTGGCTGCGGATGGCCGGCGTCGCCTATGTGCTGTGCTTCCTGTATTTCGGCACGCGCCTGAGCCTGAGCGACATTGCGGTGCACCGGCTGCCGAACCGGCTGGTGGCGCGGTGGGCCGGGGCCAGCGCCGCGCTGCTGCTGCTGATCAGCGTTTTGCGTGGGAACGTTGTCGACCTGCTGTGGGCGGGACTGGGTTTGCTGCTGTTGGGCGGGGGCTACCTGCTGGTTGCGGTGCTCGGACGCGGGGCCATGGGAATGGGGGATGTGAAGCTGGCCGGCGTGCTGGGACTGAACCTGGGCTACTTTTCGCTCGGCTCCTTGCTGCTGGCTACCCTGTTCGCCTTTGTCAGCGCCAGCCTCGTGGTGCTTGGCGGGATGCTGCTGCGCAAACTGAGCATGAAGTCCCATGTGCCCTTCGGCCCGTTCATGATCCTGGGTGCGGCGATCGCCCTGGGTATGACACCATGAACGGATGGCTACCCCCGAATTCATCACGGAACTGCGCCACCATGTCGGCACCGCACCGCTCTGGCTGTCAGGGGTGAAAGTGGTGGTGCTCGATCAGCGTGGTGTGCTGCTGGTGCGCCGCTCGGACAACGGGCTGTGGACGCTGCCAGCCGGAATCATCGAGCCGGGGGAGGAGCCGGCAGTGACCGCGGTGCGCGAGGTGCAGGAGGAAACCGGGGTGCGCTGTGCGGTGACGCACCTGATCGGGGTGGGGGTAACCGCACCCACCCAGTACCCGAATGGGGACCAGGCCCAGTACGTGGACATCGTCTTCCGGGCCGAGGCCCTGGATGAGCTCCAGCCCCGGCCGTTGGACGGGGAGAACCTGGAAACCGCGTACTTCGCGCTGGACGCCTACCCCCAGCTGCCGCCGTTGCACGAGCGGGCGCTGCGCTGGGCCCTGGCGCCCCGGGTGGGTGGCTACTTCGGCTAAGCCCTCCTTACCGGGCCGGAACGTGAAACGGCGGCGGGCCGTCAGTGACGACCCGCCGCCGGGAGACGAAGCGGCGAAGGCTAGTGCTTGCCGGTCATCGTGGAGACATCCAGCAGCTCATCGAGCTGCTCCTCGGAAATCTCCCCGCGCTGCACAAAGCCCAGGGCGATGGTGGCCTCGCGGACGGTCAGCTTTTCGGCCACGGCCTTCTTGGCGATCTTCGCCGCGTTCTCGTAGCCAATCAGCTTGTTCAGCGGGGTCACGATCGAGGGGGACGCCTCGGCCAGGAAACGGGCGCGCTCCTCGTTCGCGGTAATCCCGTCGATCATCTTCTCGGCCATCACCTGGCTGACGTTGGTCAGCAGGCGGATGGATTCAAGCAGGTTCGCAGCCATCACCGGGATGCCCACGTTCAGCTCGAACATGCCGTTGGTGCCGGACCAGGCGATGGTGGTGTCATTGCCGATGACCTGGGCGGCGGCCTGGATGGCGGCCTCGGAAATCACCGGGTTGACCTTGCCGGGCATGATCGAGGAGCCGGGCTGCAGGTCCGGGATCGCGATTTCGCCCAGCCCGGTGTTCGGGCCCGAACCCATCCAACGCAGGTCGTTGTTGATCTTCATGTAGGAGATCGCGATCGAACGCAGCACCGCGGAGGCCTCGACCAGGCCGTCGCGGTTGGCCTGGGCCTCGAAATGGTTGCGGGCCTCGGTGATCGGCAGCCCGGTGTCCTCGCTCAGGAACTTCAGCACGTGCTGCGGGAAGCCCTCCGGGGTGTTGATGCCGGTGCCGACGGCGGTGCCGCCCAGCGGGACCTCGGCCACGCGCGGAAGGGCGGCCTGGATCCGTTCGATGCCGTAGCGCACCTGGGCGGCGTAGCCGCCGAATTCCTGGCCCAGGGTGACCGGGGTGGCGTCCATCAGGTGGGTGCGTCCGGACTTGACGATGTCCTTGAACTCTTCGGCCTTGGCCTCCAGCGAGGCGGCGAGCACCTCCAGCGCCGGGATCAGCTTGCCGGTCAGCGCCGCGGTGGCGGCCACGTGCACCGAGGTGGGGAACACGTCATTGGAGGACTGCGACGCGTTTACATGGTCGTTGGGGTGCACGGTGGTGGAGGAGCCGGCCTCGGCCAGGTGGCGGCTGGCCAGCTCGGCGATGACCTCGTTGGTGTTCATGTTCGAGCTGGTGCCTGAACCGGTCTGGAACACGTCAATGGGGAAGTGCCCGTCATACTCGCCGCCGGCCACGGCGTCGGCGGCGGCGATGATCGCCTCGGCACGTTCCCCGTCGATGACACCCAATTCGAGGTTGGCGCGCGCGGCCGCCTTCTTTACCTGCGCCAGGGCCTTGATGTGCTCGGACTCCAGGCGCTTGCCGGAGATCGGGAAGTTTTCCACGGCACGCTGGGTCTGGGCGCGGTACAGCGCGTCCTTCGGGACCCGGACTTCGCCCATGGTGTCGTGTTCAATGCGGAAATCATCACTACTGGTCATGGCTTAACGCTACGTGCGAGGTGCATTAGGAAACAACTGCGTAGTCTAAAAATCACCCATGGTAGTGACGCGGGTCACTGTGTGGTATGGGGTGCTTCCGCGGAACCGGGCCCGACTAGGAGATGCCGAAGCCGGAGACGATCTGCGCCTTGCCTTCGGCCAGCCGATAGGTCACGCCCACCACCGCGGTGCGTCCGCTGTGGACCGCGTCGCCGATGATGCGCGAGCGCTCCACGAGCCGTTCGGAGGTTTGCTGGACATGCTCGACGACGGTGGAGTTCACATCAAACAGGTTGTGGCTTTCGGCGGCGAACACCGAGGGGGTGATGTGCTCGACCAGATCACGGATGAAGCCCTGGGGCATGTTGCCGGTGTGGCGGGATTCCATGGCACTGGTCACCGCTCCGCAGTTGTCGTGGCCCAGGATCACTATCAGCGGGATGTTCAGCAGCTGCACCGCGTACTCCAGGGAGCCAAGGCTCGCCGTGTCGATGACATGCCCGGCGGTGCGCACCACGAACATGTCACCCAGCCCGACATCGAAGATGATCTCCGCGGCCAGCCGGGAATCGGAGCAGCCGAAGATCACCGCAAACGGTT
This sequence comes from Glutamicibacter sp. BSL13, assembly GCF_052928425.1. NCBI lineage: Bacteria > Bacillati > Actinomycetota > Actinomycetes > Micrococcales > Micrococcaceae > Glutamicibacter > Glutamicibacter sp. BSL13. The sequence goes on along the minus strand of NZ_JAVGCZ010000050.1, from coordinate 10,082 downwards.
CCTGGGAGTGGATCAGCGACTGACGCCGGGCCCCGTCCTGGTTCGGGTGGCGGGTCTGCCCGTTGACAAAGCGGAAGTTGCCTTCGCGCAGCAGGTGCCAGGCCTGGCGCGGGCTCAGGCGCGGTGCAAGGTGGTGTTCGGGCATGGGTGTGGTCCTTGGTGGCGTACCGGGCGGAGTCGGTGGGTGGAGTGCGGCCGGCGGGCCTGGGCCAGCGGTGCTACTTGACTTGCTGAGTGGCTACCTGGGCCAGGTTGAACAGCTGTTCGGGGGAGGTGTCGCTGGAGAGGATGAGCGTGGAGTCGCTGCGCTGGGAGATCAGATAGCTCTGATCGTCCTTGGTCCGCTGCTCCCATTCGGCCCCGCCAATGTTCAGCTTGTCGGTGGGCGTCGCGTTGTCGGTGATCGTCGCCAGCCAGCTGGCGTTGAACTGCTCATTGGAGATCTGGCGGACCCACACGAAGTCCTTCTCCTGCATCACCAGGCCAAATTCCCAGTACGAAACCTCCTGCACCTGGGAGGTCTTCCAGCGGGCAAAGTTCGCGTACTCGCCTTCACCCAACTGCGGTGTCCATGGTTCGAAGCTCGCCTCGGGGGCCGCCTGTTCGGCGACCTGCTGCAGGTTCACTGCCCGGTCGGCCTCATCGGCCTTCTGCAGCGGGTTCAGCAGCAGGATTGGGATGACCGCCGCCACCGTGAACAGCAATGAGAGCACCATCCCCTTGAACGTCTGGTTCGCCCGCTTGGCCTGGCTCTGGGTGAGCTGCGGCTTGTAGGGCAAATCCTCGAACGTCGCCTCGGGGTCGTTCAGGTCACGGCGCGCCGCCGGGGCGTCCGTGGGAGTGGTTTCAGGCTGCTGGTCATTGCTTGGCTGCACCCCACCATTCTCCCCGAAGCCGGCGCACAAATCGAACCAAGGTGGCCGAGGACACGCCCACCGCCCCGGCGGGGAGGCCCCAATCCGCCCATACGGTTCTCCCGGCGGACGGGTGTGTCAGGTGATGTCGTGTGATTCAGCCTAAAGACGGCCAAGCGATATGATGGGGATGTTTGCATAGGCGCAATACCTTACGACCGAAGCGATGGGAATTTTCGTGACCGAAAAGAACAACTTTGCCCAACTCTCTCCACGACTGTCGGTATCCGAGGCCGAACCGGACCGTAACCTGGCGCTGGAATTGGTGCGTGCCACCGAGGCCGCGGCCATCGCCTCCTCCCCGTGGGTGGGCTTCGGTGACAAGAATGCGGCCGACGGCGCGGCCGTGGACGCCATGCGCGGCCTGCTGTCCACCGTGAACTTCAACGGCGTGGTCGTCATCGGCGAGGGCGAGAAGGACGAAGCCCCGATGCTGTTCAACGGCGAGAAGCTGGGCACCGGCACCGGCGCGGAATGCGACGTCGCGGTGGACCCGATCGACGGCACCCGGCTGACCGCCCTGGGCCTGAACAACGCCCTGTCCGTGCTGGCGGTGGCCGACCGCGGTTCCATGTTTGACCCGTCGGCCGTGTTCTACATGGAGAAGCTGGTCACCGGGCCCGAAGCGGCCGAGCTGGTGGACCTGCGTCTGCCGGTGAAGCAGAACCTGCACCTGATGGCCAAGGCCAAGGGCAAGAAGATGAGCCAGATTACCGTAACCGTGCTGGACCGTCCGCGCCACGAGAAGCTGATCAACGAGATCCGTGAGGCCGGCGCCCGCGTGAAGCTGATCATGGACGGCGACGTGGCCGGCGCGATTGCCGCCACCCGTGAGGGCACCGGCGTTGATGCACTGATGGGCATCGGCGGAACCCCGGAGGGCATCGTCACCGCGTGCGCGATCAAGGCGCTGGGCGGGGTCATCCAGGGTCGGCTGTGGCCCACCGATGAGGCCGAACGCAACAAGGCCCTGGAGGCCGGCCACGACCTGGACCGCGTGCTGACCACCAATGACCTGGTCACCTCCGACAACTGCTACTTTGCCGCCACCGGCATCACCGACGGTGACCTGCTGCGCGGGGTGCGGTACAAGCACAACCGCATCCACACCCAGTCGATCGTGATGCGTTCGAAGTCCGGCACCATCCGCTTCGTCGAGGGCGAGCACGCCCAGGACAAGTGGGAAGCCTACACCCGCTAGGCTTTCCCGCCACCATCAAAGGCTTCGGCCGTTGCCCCCGGATGTTTCCGGAAGGCAACGGCCGAAGCCTTTTGCATTATGCGGTGAATGGCCCCTAGACCTGAGGGCGGGGCCGCCCTCCGGTTTAGTCTCCTGGGATCTGGGCGCTGGCCAGGAACAGGGTCGCGTCCGTCCCATCCAGCACCTGGGCCAGCACGGGGGAGCCGGCCGGCAGGAACACCGAGTCCCCGCGGTGCAGCTGAAGCTGCCGGCCGTCGCGCTGCAGGGTGAAGCTGCCGCCGGTGCACAGCGCGATCCCGGCCCCGTGGCAGGCCAGCTGCTGAGCCCGGCCCTCGGCAGACAGCTGCAGCACCTGCAGCTGGAATTCGTCGAAGTCCGGGGTGTACAGGGTGTTGCCCGGCCCGAGGGTCGCGCCGGACAGCGCGGTGGCCTGACCCGGCTGGGTGTGGGTGATGGCCAGCAGCTCGGGCACGTCGATGTGCTTGCTGGTCAGCCCGCCGCGCAGCACATTGTCCGAGTTGGCCATCACCTCGATGCCCACCCCGCGCAAATAGGCGTGCAGGTAGCCGGCCTGCATGCAGATGACCTCACCGGCCTTGAGGTCGACCACGTTCATCAGCAGGGTGACCAGCACCCCGGGATCCGCCGGGTAGTAGCCGGCCGCCCAGGCCAGTTCATCCAGCTGCCGGTTCTGGCGCAGCTGCGGGTGAGCGGTGATGGCGGTGACCATCTCATCGACCAGTTTCCCGATACGCTGATCCCCGCCCAGGACCAGGGCCAGCGCCTGGCCCAGCGGGTCCTCCTCCCGGTCCAGCACGTCGGCCAGTTCCCGGCTGATGGCTGCGGCGGGCGCGGAGAGCCATGGCTGCAGGCGCTGCAGGTCGGCAATGATCTGGGCCGGGGCCCGGAAGCCGCTGAGCGCCACGAAGTCGCCCAGCGCGTAGAGCATCTCAGGTTTGTGGTTTGCGTCCTTGTAGTTGCGATGGGCGGCATCCCGCCCGATCCCGGCCTGCTCTTCACGCTCGAATCCCGCCGCGGCCTGCTCCAGGGACGGGTGCACCTGAATGGACAGCGGCTGGTCGGCGGCGAGCACCTTCATCAAGAACGGCAGCTGGCCATAGCGATCGCTGACCGCCTGGCCCAGCAGCTGCGGGGTGTCGGCCAGCAGCTCATCAAGCCCCTGGCCGGTCTCGCGCAGCCGGCTGGGGTTGCCCGGGTGGGCGCCCAACCAGAGCTCGGCCTGCGGGGTCGCGTCGGTCTGCAGACCCAGCAGCGAGGAAATAGCGTCCGGCGAACCCCAATGGTAAGTGCGGATGCCGTTGTGCAGGTGAAACATGTACGTCAGCTGACCTTTCATCACGGAGAAACAAACATGTTCGGGGTTCGATTTGGGGTGGAGGGAAATTTCTTAAGGAACCCGGCACTCGTCGTTGTTCGCCGCGATCTGGCTGATGCGCGTGGTGTAGCCGTAGCGTTCGAGCTGCACCAGGTACTCCTCGGTGATCGGGTCCCCGTTGGGCTGGGTGAATTCCTGGTCGCCGGTGGTGGACAGGGCCCGGTCGTCGCTCGGGCTGGCCGATGCGGAGGACTCGGTGGGGGTCGTGGAGGACTTCTCCTCCTTCTTGTCGTCCTTCTTCTCGTCCTTCTTCGGGTCCTTGGAGGCTTCCTTCGGCTTCTCCGGCTCGCCCTGCTTGGCGATCATCTCGTCGATGCGCCGGTGGATCTTGTCGAAGTCCGGGTAGGTGGAGAAGGTGCGCTCAAAGTCAGGGGCCCCCAAGGTCAGCCGGTCAAAGGGGGTCTTGCGGGCCTTTTCGGCCAGCGAGATGAACGATCCGAGCTGGCTGGCGGGGATGTCGGTCTCCACCAGCTCCTCGCCGGCGTCCATGATCGTGGTGAATCGTGAGAGCACGTTCTGCGGGGTGATCTGGGCGATGATCGCCTGCTGCAGGCACTGCTGGCGCTTGATGCGGTGGTAGTCATCGGTGAAGTCGCGCGAGCGGGCGAACCACAGGGCCTGCTTGCCGTTGAAGTGCTTCTCGCCGGGGGAGAACCAGTGGGTGTTGATGTTGGTGCCTTCCCACTTCTTCCCGTTGTAGGGCACCCAGCCCCCGGAAATCACCTTCACGCCGCCCACCGCGTCAACGAAGGACTCGAAGCCGGCCATGTCGACCATGACGTAGCCCTGCACCTGCAGGCCGGTGGTGCCTTCCATGGCATCCATGACCGCCTGGGCGCCCACGTTCTTCACCGAGGCGGGGAAGGCGTCGGCGTGATGGTCCACCGCGTCGCGGTAGATGGCGTTGAACAGGCACTCGTTGCCGCAGTCATAGCCCTTCGGCCAGGCCTTCTTCATCGGGGAGTCCGCCGCGAACTGTGCCTTTTGGAAGTTGCGGGGGATGGAGATCATCAGCGACTTGCCGGTCTTGGCGTCCACCGAGAGCAGCGCCATCGAGTCGGTGCGCACCCCGTCACGGTTATCGCCGGAGTCCGCGCCGAGGATGGCGATGTTGTAGCGCCCGTCGACCGGGTCGAAGGCCGGGCCCTCGTCGAAGACCTTGGTGATGGTCTCCCTCCCGGTGTTCAGCAGCGAGGCGCCGTAGATGAAGATGCCGCTGGTGCCGGCGACCGCCAGCACCAGGAACAGCGCCACGATCCCGCGCATGCCCGGGGCCAGCAGCTTCGGGCGGATGATCACCAGCGTGTTGATGAACATGATCAGCCAGCCCACGGCGAGCACCGAGAGCACGATGATCAGGAACAGCTGGAAGTTCGGATGCCCGGCCCAGTTCAGCAGGATCGAGTAGTCGATGAAGTAGATCGCCACGAGGGCGAGGATTGCCAGCCAGCACAGCATGGTCAGGCTCACCACGAAGCGGCCCAGGCGGCGGTTGCCGGCGATCAGCTGGGCGCTTCCGGGGAACACGATGGTCAGCAGGACCAGGATCAGGGCGCGCTTGGAGCGCGCCGGTGAGGACAGTGTTTCCGGTTGGCGCAGCAGGCCGGGTGCACGATGGCTGGCAGAACCCATATAGCTAGAGACTTTCCTTGATCAGGACGCGAAATTTTCGTCGGCGACTTCAGCACGCAGGGCGGCGCCCTTGGCGTGCGCTGAATCGCGCAGGGAGTCCGCGAATTCAAGCAACTTATTTTGTAACGTGCGGGCGTGTTCGTCGGTTCCCGCCGCGAGCATGCGCACGGCCAGCAGCCCGGCGTTGCGGGCCCCGCCGATGGAGACGGTGGCCACCGGCACGCCGGCGGGCATCTGCACGATGGACAGCAGCGAGTCCATCCCGTCCAGCTTGGCCAGCGGGACCGGCACGCCGATCACCGGCAGCGGGGTCACCGAGGCGAGCATGCCCGGCAGGTGGGCGGCGCCGCCGGCGCCGGCGATGATGATGCGCAGGCCGCGTTCGTGGGCCTTCTTTCCGTACTCGATCATCTCGGTGGGCATGCGGTGCGCGGAGACCACGTCGGCTTCGAAGGGGATGCCGAACTCGGTCAGGGCCTGGGCGGCCAGGCGCATGACCGGCCAGTCGGAGTCCGAACCCATCACGAGGCCGACCACGGGGGCAGAGGTTGTCATTCGTTGCTTCCTTGAACTTGTCTTGGGGTGGCGCAGGCCACCACCACTAGGCATAGGCTATGCGTTTTGCTTCACGCCGTCACGGATCAACGCGGCCACCATCTCGGCGCGCTGACGCAGTTCATCAACTGTTTGCCCGGTGTTGGCCACCACGTTCACGTGCCCGATCTTGCGTCCGGGGCGCACGGACTTGCCGTAGGCATGCACCTTGACCTCTGGCGCAGCACCCAGTGCGGCGGAGAAGGCGGAGTACAGGTCCTGGTTTTCTCCGCCGAGGTAGTTCTTCATCACGGTCAGGCCCAGTTCGCGGGTTTCGCCCAGCGGCAGGTCCAGCACGGCGCGCAGGTGCTGCTCAAACTGGCTGGTGACCGAGCCGTTCATGGTCCAGTGCCCGGTGTTGTGTGGGCGCATCGCCAGCTCGTTGATCACAAAGCCGGCCCCGCTGCCGGGGGTCTCGAACAGCTCCGCGGCCATCACGCCGGTGACGCCGAACTGTTCGGCGATGCGCAGCGCCGCGGCGGCTGCGGCCTCGGCCACGGCCGGATCGATGTCCTGGGCCGGGGCGATGACCTCATCGCACACCCCGTCCACCTGGATGGTGTGCACCACCGGCCACGCCTTGGCCTGGCCGGAGGGGGTGCGGGCCACCAGTGCGGAAAGCTCGCGGGAGAAGTTGACCTTGTCCTCGGCCAGCAGCGCGCCGTTGGCGAACCAGTCGGCCGCATCGCGGGCGGCCTGGGCATCGTCCAGGATACGCACGCCCTTGCCGTCGTAACCGCCGCGCGGGGTCTTCAGCACGATCGGCCAGCCGATCTCGTCGCCGAAGGCGATCAGTTCCGCAACGTTCTCCACCTTGGCCCAACGCGGGTTGGGCAGGCCCAGCTGCTCGATGGCCTGGCGCATCACGAGCTTGTCCTGCGCATGGATCAGGGCCTCGGGGCGGGGCTGGATGTTCACCCCTTCGCTGATCAATGTGCTCAGGTGTTCATTGGGCACGTGTTCGTGGTCGAAGGTGACCACGTCCAGGCCCTTGGCGAAGTGACGCAGCGTATCCAGGTCCTTGTAATCACCCACGGGGGCGTCGGGGACGCTGCGGGCCGCCGAGACGTCCTCGGCCTCGGCCAGCACATGTAGTTCGAAGCCAAGATTCAGGGCCTCGGGGGCCATCATGCGGGCCAACTGCCCGCCACCAATTACACCAATTTTCGGAAAGCTCACCCCTCTAGGGTAGCGAAACTCTGGCTCCCGTCCGTTCCCCCGAGCCCCGGCAAGCGCCCATCCACGGTCATTTATCAGGAAAAGCCGATATTATGAACTGTTTGTATCAAGGGATAAGACAGCTAAATCTGCCAGAATCGCCATCTGTGTGATGTAGGTTCTGGCCCGTGGCAGCGCACCGAGAACGGTGGAGGCGGGCCGCGGCACGTCTGGAGGAAAATGTTCGAACGCATCAGCGTCAAGATCCGTGGACTGGTTTCCACGCTTTGGCGGGAAGTGGCGAAATTCGGTGTCGTCGGCGGGGCCGCTTTTGTGGTCGACTCCGCGATCTATTTGTGGATGCTCTCGGGCCCCATGAGCGATTCGCCGGTGAAGGCCAAGATTGTTGCTGGTGTGGTCGCGACGTTGTTCTCCTGGGTGGCCAACCGCTACTGGACCTTCCGCCACCGCCGCCAGGCGAACGTGGTGCGGGAACTGGTGATGTTCCTGGTCATGAACGCCATCGGCCTGGGCATCGCGGCCGCCTGTGTGTGGGTGACCAAGTACATGCTCGGCTTGACCGACACCACCAGCGTATTCATCGCCGGTTCGGTGGTCGGGCTGATCCTGGGCACCATCTTCCGCTTTTTCGCCTACAAGTTCTGGGTCTTCGGCGGGGAACGCACCGAAATCCTGCCCGACACCGAGCCGGCCCTGGTGGGTGCCGCCTCCTCCGAACCGGAAGTCATTGCCGTTCGTTCGCAGGGCGCGCCATCCAGCACCGTGGGGCCGGACACCGGAAGCATCGGGCTGAGCCGACCAGAATCGGCCTAGCGTCCTCTGTCACCATCCACGTGATGATGGGCAAGGTGCCCGCCCCGCAGTACGCGGCGGCGGGCACCTTGCTTTCAACCGTTTCGGGCCTCGTGGCCGGCCGCAGCCCTTAGTGTTCAGGGTGGCGGGCGGTGACGCGTTCACCCTCCAGCAGCCGCGGGGTGATTTCAACTCCCGGCCCGACCAACACCAGCGCGTCCCCGGCCTGCCACTGGCCGATGGCAAAGGGCAGCAGCCTTTCCATGCCCAGCTCGCTGGAGACCAGGATCGTTCCCTGCGCCCGGCCCGGGTGGGAGAAGAGCTGCTCGTAGCTGAGCTCGGCGTTGGCGGTGCGCAGCGCGCTCAGGCCGCCGTCGACCGGTTGCGGGTAGTAGTCGTCGGCAAAGGCGCGTACCTCGGCGTTGTAGTCCTCGGCCGGTCCCAGATCCCCGGTGAAGGACAGGGCCAGTGCGGCCAGGTCCACACCCAGCACGTCCGCGCTTGCCGGAATGTGCTCCCCGGCCGGACGGTCGCTGATCCACAACGCGGCGGTGGCGGATTGCGGGTCATCGGGGGTGATGACGGCCGCCCCGTGGTGCCAGGCCGCGACGGCCAGCACCAGGCTCTTCCAGTGGACGGGCAGGTCGAAGACCAGCTCGCTGGCTTCCTGGACGTCGAACAGCTCGGCGAGCAGGTTCGCCGTTTTCGCCACCCAGTTGTCGAAGACCCGTCCGCTCAGTTCAATGCGCTCACCGTCGGCCGAATGCCAGATCAGCCAAGGGGTTGCGTCGGCGCGGCGGGGGCCAAGTAACTTTTCGACGAAAGGTAACGAATTGGTATCGATTGTCATGCTGAACCTCAATCGCTTGCTGGGAATTCACCGGGAATGCGCGGAAGTGGCGACTCGCCCGGATTGGCGGGGGATTTCTCCGGCGTGTTGTGAAGACACAATACCGAGATCTGTCCATAGAATAACCTCCCCGCTTGACTCTCGAGGAGTTACACCGATGTAATTAGATGGTGCGCCGGCCGCCGGTAAGGGTTTTTCGATATTTCGATGGACTAACCGGAGTCGGGGCGTGTGGCATCGTCAGGATGCCTGAGACGAGACGTGTAGCGAAAGGGTCAACATCACCATGGCGAAGATGGAGCAGGGGTACTCCGAGTATTCGACATCGGCTGTTGCGTCCGCCCAGTATGGGGTTCAGGGCGCTCCGTCCGATTGGTTTGTCGATCCGCAGGCCGACGGGGCATCGCAGTCCTCCGTCGCCACTGATTTGGAGAATGCCGCGGATGCATTCCTGCGTGAACACCAGACCCAGTCGCAGCCGGACGAGGACAACACCGGCTCCTGGGCTCCGGAACTGGATGAAAACGACCAGATGCGTGAGAGCATTAAGGCTGTCTGGCTGGGAATCGGTGGGGAAGTCGACGAGGGTGAACTCGGTTGGCAGTCCCGTGCGCTGTGTGCGCAGACCGACCCGGAGGCCTTCTTCCCGGAGAAGGGCGGCTCGACCCGCGACGCCAAGCGTGTCTGCGGGGCCTGTGTGGTCCGCTCCGAATGCCTGGAGTACGCATTGAGCAATGATGAGCGCTTCGGCATCTGGGGAGGCCTGTCCGAGCGTGAACGTCGTCGTCTACGGAAACGAGCAATCTAATTCGCCCGCAAGTTCATGTCACCGCCATCGTTGCCACGCACGATGGCGCTGACTTTTTACCACGCACTTTAGCCGCGCTGCGCAACCAGTCCCGGCCCATTGAACGGTTCATCGGGGTTGATGCCAGCTCCACCGACGGCTCCGCCCAGGTGTTGAGCGCCAACCTGCCGTCCAATGCGCTGATCGTCAGGGCGGACAAGCACTCGCTGGGCCTGTCGGTGGCCGAAGCCGTGGCCAGCCTGCCCGATGCCCGCGCGGATCGCGATGAATGGCTGTGGATCATCCACGACGACTCGATGCCGGCCCCCGACGCCCTGGAGGCGCTGACCACAGTGGTTGAGGCCAGCGAGTCGGTGACGATCGCCGGGTGCAAGCTGCTGGACATCGACTCCCCGCGACGGCTGATCGACGTCGGGCTGAGCACCGACCGCAAGGCGCAGCGGCTGACCATGGTCGACATCGACGAGGTGGACCAGGGCCAGTACGACGCGCGCAGCGACTACTTTGCGGTCTCCTCCGCCGGCATGTTCATCCGCCGCGACGTGTTCGAGGAGCTGGGCGGCTTTGATCCGGCCCTGCCCGGACGCGGTGACGACATCGACCTGTGCTGGCGCAACCGTCTGGCCGGTCACCGCGTGGTGGTGGTCCCGGCGGCGAAGATGTACCACCGCACGGACGTGCATGCGGCGCTGGCGGGCCTCCTTCGGCCCGGCCAG
>NZ_JAVGCZ010000049.1:0-19561 GCF_052928425.1 Glutamicibacter sp. BSL13 | reverse complement strand
GGTCTTTCAAGAAGGTTGTGTAGGAACTTCCATTCTTGTGAAGACCTCGACTTTTTACTGCCCTGCGACACGCCCAGAAATCAGATCAACGGCAATGCTGCCCTACACCCTCGATTGCGAAGAGCCCATTAAGCCGCGAGGTGCGTTCAACCGTTGTTGTGGCCAGCTGGAACACGGGTACACCTATCCACAAGCTATAGTCGCAGCGGGCTCAATGCTCCGTTCGTTTGCTAACGGACATGTGGTACCGGCCATCTGGAGCTAATAGAACCGCGGGGAAACACGTAATGCGTAATGCGCAGGATCATCAGGTAGGACAATGGTGGTTCCGGTGACAAAAAAGGCGCGGGGCCAAAGACTGGAAAGTCGATTCCAGTGACACGGGCTCGCCTTACTGCGGCTACACTCTTTCGAGCCTTTTGGTTGCTCTATCTCAAGAGAAGACACTCAAAGTCGCAGCCACTTCTGCGATTGCGTGCAATGTTGTGAGAGCATCCTGCACGCGTATTCGAAAAGTTCGACTATTGAGGATTTACATTCTCTGAACCTTGCCACGCGCCGGTCCTCCGTGGAGTTCCACCGGTCCTGAAAACCCAGGTATGTCACAAAAATAGCGTGTTTTCGATAGCGGACCCAACGTCGATAATGTTTCCTCTGTTCCAAATGGAGGAGCAAAATCACCGACCGGGAAAGTTGCCGGTCTTCATGACCCAGCTGCCCCCGAAGAGAAGGTCTATCCCTGAATTTCGAATACCTTCGATACCGATCTGCGACTAGTCTCATCCCGGTTTTTCAATGCTTCTACCCACAAGCATCCCGCAGTAGTGCCGCGAATTGGGTAATGACTACTTCAACGCCCACCGATCCCTACTCCCCTACTTTAGGAAATGCCTACACTTTCTGTGTTGCTAGTGCTTCGTCCGCAACACGCACAGCTGCCCGAACGCTTTACTCGATGAGCCCGGCAAAGCGAACGACACGAGAAAGCTAGAGTCACCTCTGGCGTTGGTGTCTCTCGAAGGGAATTGCCTAAGGTGTATTCAGGCCTCCAGCTCTGAGACAGCTCAAAGCTCATAGCGGTTAGGCGATATTAGCTATGCCGCCAGAAAGGATCGCCAACCGTTTCACGTGAAACTTTGCGATTTACTGTTTGTACAAAGTTTGAACTTAGAGCTGTAGTATCAAAACCTCGCGTGCCCTCTTCGCTGCACCCCTCTATTTTCCACACGAACGGTTTCGCTAGGTACAGGTCAGGTTTGCGAGCCCAAAACTCCACGCTGAATCGAACTTCCGGCGTTGGAGTCAGTGGCCTTAGACGCCCTGTTAGGGGGCTTAGAGTGCCCCTACATCAGTAACCATGATCCCGGTTCCCGCCGGTCTTCAAGAGGAGACAACGGCGTCGCGAAACTCATTGTCGTTGGACGTACTCCGGTGCGTCACTATCCACTACAAGCCCCTTGCGAGGTCATTGCGTGGCTGGCAGCCAGAGGACGCAGCAAATGCTTCTAGTGCAACCACAACCTAGGATCCGGCCCCTCCCCTTCGAATAATTAGAAACATAACCCCTCGCGACTTGCCGAGTTGTCAATGAGCCCTTCCGTAGGTGCTGCTTGGCCTGCTCCGAAGATTATGCTCAGCATTGGGCTGCAATACTCTAGGTCAGCGGCCACAGGAACCTCGCTGAGGGCCGTACAGCTCTCCTCAGGGGGTTGGGTGTGCCGAGTAGATCTGAAGCCTCAGAAACGAACAGAGGCCCTCGAGGATCCGACGGCTGAAGCTCCTCCATCGTATCTACACTTCGTTTACGGAGAACGCTGCACGTGGAACAATGGTCGGGGATGCATCTTATGCGCCTGGAAAGACGGCCGGTCGGTGGATCCGGAAGATGCCCGGGCCGGTCGACAGCGGAACCACAATATCTAGGGCGTTTGCTGCCGAGGCAAGCATCCTTGCAGAAGTAGCCCGAATAGCTGCAGGATCGCCGCAGGACGCAGATTGGACTGCATGAATATAGGCCGCAGGTTCTATCTCGGCTCCACATATTCTCCTTTCTACCGCAAGTTGGGAGTTCCATTCTCCGTTTCACGTGAAACCGTCGAAAACTACAATCTTCCGCTGAAGCGCGGAGCCGGCCACTCCTCGGTTGAGTAGGCGACCTTCATCAGCGAACAAATCGAATTTCGGCTACGAGCCCTATTGGGAAACTGAAGTCCATAAGGAGCAAACTTCGCACCGTTGCCTACGCTATTCGTGGTGGGCAGTCACTGTACGATCTTCCGGATCCCAGAGGAATCGAGAGTAGCGCGAACGGTACACGTGTAGGGGTTTCAGAGCATGGAGAGAGGTGGCCCGCCATCGATATCAGCGTCGTTATCAAAGGTTCATTCCCTCGCGCGTACAGGCCTCGTCGGCACTGGCCGCGTAGTCAGCAAGAAGTGCTACGCTCGCGCGTTCAAGTGACTAGTGGGTATGCCCCACGAATCCATACGTTCTTGCTACCGATAGCGCCGGATCGTACTCGTGGAACAGCCAGACAAATATGCAGCGGCACAGCGGGTTGTCCGAGATTGGAATCTGGCTAGGCTGAGTTCTCCTGCGTTATAGTGCACCGGTTGATGGAAATTCCCCATGCTTGTAGATAAACCCCTGAGAAGTACGCTTCGCACTCGGGCAACGGAAGATGTACTAGCGATGTTTGGACTTATTGCGCTGATGTCTCAATTCCTGGTGCCCAACTACGCGCCGGACTGCTATGGATACCCATCACTAGGCGAAAAACGTACTAACGTCAGTTCCCTGGCTTATCTACTCCTGCATTACCGGGAACCCGCCAAACGCCAGCGGTTCCAAGAGCCGAAGAACGCGAAATCGGTAGGAGTCTATAATCGTGAAGTTGAGAGGATGAAGATGCGTTATCCACAACGCACCTCCATGACTTGACACTGTTCACCGTGATTGGGGTAGGTACAACCGGCCTTGGATGTCGGGTAGCAATGGACGAAGTTTCACGTGAAACAGAAATCAACGCACCATTAAACCAATTCGTGAGTACGGTAGATGTTCCGGAGCGACCTACTTCTCTCCAGCCAGCAGTAGAGCGGCGATCAGCGCTATTCTTGGAAATTCTTCACCCTCATTCTGTCATGCTGCTACCTCTCAGTTTGAGAACTTGGGGATCAACACGTTTACGCTCCTCGTTTCGTGGAGCGAGATGCTCGCTATCTTTAGGATCTCAAGGACAGGAACACCCCGCGTTCATCTCCGGCGCATTAGAAGCTTATGGCGAATACAACGTCGGCCCGCATTTGTCGGGTAAGCCGGAAAGTCGTCCGGCCTATACAGTCTTGCTCCCCTGCAGACGAGAAAGGACGGGTGGTTTCACGTGAAACCACCCGTCCTTTGCTTGTCCTATTAGTCCTTGATCTCCGGTGCAAGTACTGTCATGATGCGATTCAAGTCTTCCACGGAGGCGAATTCGATGCTGACCTTTCCCTTTCGGGCGCCTAAGGCAATCTTCACGTTAGTATCAAGGCGGTCCGCCAGTGATGAAGCTATGAAATCAAGTCTTTCATTCCTAGCGGTTTCACGGGGCTTGGAAGGCCTCTTGGAGGTCGGCTTGTCATCGCTAAGCGCCACGGCTTCTTCAGTGGCGCGTACGGAAAGACCTTCACTAATCACCCGTTGTGCCAGCTGCTCAATCGCCTCACTATTGGACAGTCCCAGAAGGGCACGAGCATGCCCCGCTGACAGTACTCCAGCTGCTACACGACGCTGGACGAGTGGAGGCAACTTCATAAGGCGGATCGTATTCGAGATTTGTGAGCGAGAACGACCGATGCGTGACGAAAGAACCTCTTGAGTGCAATCGAATTCCTGGAGAAGCTGTTGGTAGGCAGCTGCTTCTTCCAAGGGATTCAGCTCAGACCGGTGGAGATTCTCAAGCAGAGCATCCCGAAGTAAGTCCGTATCCTGGGTATCTCGAATGATCGCCGGGATCTTGTTCAGTCCCGCCGCTTGGGTAGCGCGCCAACGGCGTTCACCCATGACAAGCTCGTAGGGTTCACGTCCATCTTCGCGTGAAGGCCTAATGACAATTGGCTGAAGGAGCCCAATCTCGCGAATGGAATGTATCAGCTCATCCATCTGCTCTTCGTCAAAATTAGATCGCGGTTGCTTGCGGTTCGGATGGATATCCTTAACGTCAACTTCCGCAAACCGTGCGCCTGGAACTTCTACCAGTTGCTCTGAATCCACCTCAATAGTAGGCTCGCTGAGCTGAGGCTCTGGCTTGGACGGCTTCGACGGCTTTGACGCATCCTCCGAAGACGATCTCGGCTTCACGCTGGAGGATAGATCCGGCATCGTTGCACGACCACGTTTGATCGGCTTTTTGGTACCTGGTACTCCGGCGTCGCCCGTATTGGTCTTTCGCCCGGGCTCAAAGAACATATCTACGGGACGTCCGGATTTAGACTTAGCGTTGTCGGCAGCAATAGTTTCGTGCGTGGTTGTTTCACGTGAAACAGAGTCGTTCTCCTCAGCCGCAACGGCCGGGGAACTGGAGATCAACGCACCAAGACCCCGTCCCAATCCCCGTTTTTTCTCAGCCATTGATGGCCCGCCCTTTCATCAAGACACTCAACCCATACCTAGTCTAATGCTGAATGTGCATCAAAACGCTTAGAAACTTCCTGCAACGTACCTCTGCCGGTGAGCCTGCGGTCATGCCTTAGAACCTGCAGGTCGCACTATGATCGGTACTCCAGAGCCAACTGACAGAGGTTGTTCTTATGATTCGCGTCAGAGTTGGAACCCATTATTTAGGTTCGCCCCGTTCCGCAATTTCCACCGCTGCTTCCAGATACGAGAGAGCGCCTGTGGAATTTGGATCGTAAGTAATGACGGTCTGCTGGTAGCTTGGAGCCTCCGAGATTCGCACGCTTCTTGGAATAACAGCCTTCAGGACTTGCTCAGGGAAGTGCTCCCGGACCTCGGTGGCCACTTGGGCGGCGAGGTTGGTTCGTCCGTCGTACATGGTCAGCAGGATTGTCGACACCGAAAGCTTCGAATTGAGATGCGTCTGAATCATCTCGATGTTCTTCAATAGCTGGCTTAGACCTTCCAAAGCGTAGTACTCACACTGGATCGGGATTAGGACCTCTCGAGCGGCTACAAAGGCATTGACTGTCAGCAGACCCAAACTTGGCGGACAGTCGATAAACACATAGTCCAGTCGAGGAAGGCCCTCACGTTGACGCCATCGTGCGTAGGCGTCCAAAGCCTTCTGTAGCCGCTGCTCTCTGGCGACAACCGAGACAAGTTCTATTTCTGCGCCGGCCAAGTGAATCGTTGCAGGAGCAACTTGAAGCGACGGCAGATCCGGGCAGGTCGCCACGACTTCATTCAACGGAAGATCGTTGATCAGAACGTCGTAAATGCTGTCGACTTCGGAATGATGCTCGATCCCTAGAGCCGTCGATGCGTTGCCCTGTGGATCAATATCGATCACCAGCACGTTAAGCCCGCTCTTGGCCAGGGCAGCGGCGAGATTGACGGTAGTGGTCGTCTTGCCTACGCCGCCCTTCTGATTGGAAATCGTGAAGTATCGAGTCTTCTCGGGCATAGGTACCACCTTCTCCGATAGCGCTTCGCGTCGACGATGTTCGCTGGCCAATTGACTCGCAAGTGGGGAAGACGCATCGTTGATGTCGAAGACGTTACTCGACGAATTCTTTCCCTTGGTCAAGGGCGGCACTCCTTACCGTGAATCAGCGCAGTTGTTGCCACTCCGCCGCACGTGTTTCACGTGAAACAAATTAAACAAATTAAGAACGTTGTTTTAGCTCGATGGTTTCGATGATACGAGCAAAACCCTCGCCTACACATCTAGGTTAGCCCGTATGGGCTAGCCAACCTTGATTCGAACCACCGTAGTCGGGTCCTCCAGTAGGCGCTCACCGACGGTGAGGACCTCCGTGTGAGTTCCACCCAGCTTGCGAATGACCTTCGCGGCCTTTGCGACCTCTTCGGCAGCAGACCGTCCCTTAATGGCTAGCAGCTCCCCCTTGCCGTGCAGCAGAGGAATAGTTAGTCCTGCCAAGTTACTCAGAGCGGATACAGCCCGCGCAGTAACATAGTCCGCATCTACGGCATCCAACATCTGTTCCGCGCGCCCGCGCATCACTACTACGTTCTCAAGGCCCAGATCGTCAATAACCTCAGTCAGCCAGATGCAACGACGCTCTAAGGGTTCAATAAGGGTTAGTTGGAGATCTGAACGTGCAATAGCCAGACAAAGGCCGGGAAGGCCGGCACCGCTGCCTACGTCAGCCACCTGCGCGTCAGAGAGCATCAGGGACTCAATAACGGCACAATTCAACACGTGTCGAGACCAAAGACGTGGCACCTCACGCGGACCTAAAAGGCCCCGCTCGATGCCTGAAGTGGCCAGGTGTTCCACGTAGCGCCGAGCCAGTTCCAGTCGGTCGCCGAAGATCGCTTCCGCGGCTGCATTCTCTTCCGCCGTCATGCTGAGGTCTTGGGTCATTTCGGTATTCTCCCTGAGACAAAAGAGCCCACCCGAAGGTGGGCTCTCATTTACTAGAGTGTGGTGACAACGATGTGTCGACGCGAGGCTTCACCTTCGGACTCTGAATGTAGCCCAGCATCCGCGATGATGTCGTGCACGAGTTTACGCTCATACGCGCTCATCGGTTCCAGATGGAACGGCTCACCCGATTCCTGTACCCGCTCGATCGCTTCCTCGGCGATCTGACGCAGTTTCTCAGTACGCGCCGCGCGGTGGCCGGCAATATCCAATACCAGCCGAGAACGCTCCCCTGTGACGTTCAGGACCGCAAGCCGGGTTAGCTCTTGTAACGCGTCGAGCACCTCGCCGTCCTTGCCGATCAGCCCGGCCAGATCAGAACTCTGTTCGTCAGCGACCACGGAAATGTAGGTACGGCCGCCACGAACTTCAATGTCAATATCGCCGTCAAGGTCTGCAATGTCCAGCAGTTCCTCGAGGTAATCGGCTGCGACATCGCCTTCATCGGCAACATCTACAACATGCTCTTCTACGGCTTCTTCGCCCTGTGACACTTCAGGATTCTCGGTTGCAGTCATGCCTACTTCTTCTTCCTACGATTCTTGCGCTGGGGCTGCACGCGCTGGCCCTTGGGCTCCACCACGGGCTCTGCCTCTTCGGTCTTCTTCTGCCCCACTGGAGGCAGCCCCTTGGCAGCGCGACGGGCGTTCAGCTCACGTTCTGCTTCCGAACCCGGGGTGGGGTTGTTGCGGATGACCCAGAATTGCTGGCCCAGGGTCCAAAGGTTGGAGGCGGTCCAGTAGATCAGTACACCGATGGGGAAGTTGATGCCACCAATGCCGAAGACCAGCGGAAGAATGTACAGCATCATCTTCTGCTGCTGCATGAATGGGCCCTCGAGGGCTTCCTTCGTCATGTTCTTAGTCATCAGCTGACGCTGGGTAATGAACTGGGAAGCGGTCATGGCCAGGATCATGATGATCGCGACCACGATAACAGCGGGGTTCACCGCACCGGAATTGATTGTCCCGAGGAACGTTTCCGACAACGGAGCACCGAAGATGGTGGACTGGTCGAAGCTGCGGATGTGGTCGGCGTTTAGCGCGCCCACCGAACGTCCTTCGCTGCTGGCCCGTGAAGCGGTATTGAGCACGCGGAACAGGGCGAAGAAGAACGGCATCTGCACCAGTAGCGGCAGACAAGATGAAAGTGGGTTGGTCTTGTGCTTCTTGAACAGCGCCTGCTGTTCCTGAACCATAGCCTGACGCGACATCTGGTCCGTCTTGCCCTTGTACTTCGCCTGAAGCTTGCGTAGGTCCGGCTGCAGGGCTTGCATGGCGCGTTGCGCCTTGATCTGCTTGACGAAAACAGGAATTAGCGCGCTACGAATCAACAGCACCAGGAACATGATCGACAGTGTCCAGGTGACACCGGAGTCCGGATTCATGCCTATGCGCGTAAAGAGCTCGTGGAAAGCCCACAGAATCCACGAGACCACGTATGTGAACGGAGTCAGTATCGTGTCTAAGAAGTTCATTACCGGTCAGGCTCCTTGTGTCCGCGCGGTGCGGCATCATCTTCATCGTCGGGAATCACCGGGTGATTCAAAACTATGATCTTCGGCAGTTTACCGTCGGGCCAAATTCTTCGGCTCTCAGGTACATGGTCGACTCCGCCATGGCTAAAAGGATTGCATCGCAATATGCGCCAGGCCGTTAGCCCTGTCCCTTTGACTGCCCCATGTTTGGTCACGGCTTCCAAGCCGTAGGCAGAGCAGCTGGGGAAATATCGGCACACATCCCCATATAGCGGAGAAATCAGCTTTCGATAGGCGATCAGCAACCCGATCAAGATATTTCGAGGAATATCGATGATGAACCAAACAGGACCGGTGCGGGCCTTGCTTTCCTTGCGCATCATCGGTCCACGAGTTTGTGCTCGATCGCGGACCAACCGCTCGCTACCTGCTGGCGCAATTCATCCCACGACAGCTCCGCGGCGCCTGGAAGGGCCCGTACGACGATGTCAAGGTTTCCCTCGTCGCTACGCAGCTCACGGGCTATCGCTCGTAAACGGCGTTTAGCCAAGTTCCTCTTCACGGCGACGCCAACAGCCTTTGAAACGATAAATCCTATGCGATCCCCACTTACTGGGTCCGCTTGGCGGCGTGCATATAGCACGACGTTCCGGCGCCCGCTTCGGACACCGGAACGTACTGTGGCTGTAAGGTCCTGCGATAGTCGCAGTCGCTGATTCTTTGGCAACATGGCTAGCTACACGGAACGTATGATTTTCCGTGCCCGCCTTGTGTCCAAAAGCTGTGCCGCAAATTTATGCGGACAGCGAGCTGCGGCCCTTGGAACGGCGTGCCGACAGGATGGCACGACCCGCGCGGGTACGCATACGAAGACGGAAACCGTGCTTCTTGGCACGACGACGGTTGTTGGGCTGGTAAGTCCGCTTGCTCACGGTATTTCTCCAAGACGATCTAGGGATGCGACTTGCCCGTTACTACCGGTTAGCAAACAACAGGCTGACGCTCGTACTTATTGCATGCGAGGTTCAGTGGGCTCTTCTAATGATCTGAGCAGGGCACAAAACACACGCATAGGACTGAATAACGATAGAAAAATCTGCACGGCACGTCAAATTGCCGCGATTCCGCCTTCTGGGGGTCCGCCCCGAGCTGAAGGCCTGTGAATAATCTATCCCATATCTGTGGATTACGGGCCCGGAGAGAAAGAAATTTCACACATTTTCCGATCCGTGCACGTCATCCAGACGTTGGAAACGCCTTGACATCCCGCGAAAAGCAGGTTTCCACACCTCTGAGGACAAGTTTTTCCCCAGATCTGTGCATAACGTTGTGGATGGGGGCTAGAATCAGAGTCGATGTCCCGCGATTGCCAAGCGTTTTCGGCCCCCAGGGCGACCGAAATGTGATGAGAATTGCACAAACTGAAGGAAGTGGAGCACCTACGTGAGCACCGACGAGACCAATACCATTGGCAGCTCATGGCGTCAGGTGATCCGCCAGATCGAGGATGACGACCGGGTCAAGGCGCGCTACCGCCCGTTTGTATCACTGGCCAAGGCCCAGGGTCTGATCGGCAGCACTCTCTTGGTAGCAGTGCCCAACGATCTCACACGCGATATTCTCCAGACGCAACTGCGCGAACCTCTTGACGATGCACTGCGCATTGTCTTCCAGGACGAGATTCGCTGTGCAGTCAGTGTTGATCTGACGCTGGCAGATTCTGAGGAAGAAGAGAAGGCCGAGGATGTCGCTGCTGCCGCAGCCATCGAAGAAGACACCGGGCCAGAGCCTACCGGCCCACGTCCCAAGCCGGCGCCGCAGCCGACTCCCCCATCGAATTCTCAAGAGTTCGGTCGTCTGAATCCGAAATACATTTTTGACACGTTTGTGATCGGTTCCTCCAACCGCTTCGCCCACGCCGCAGCGGTGGCGGTCGCCGAAGCGCCGGCCAAGGCCTACAATCCTTTATTCATTTATGGAGATTCCGGACTGGGCAAGACTCACCTCTTGCACGCCATTGGCCACTATGCTCGCCACCTGTATAAGGGCATTCGGGTTCGCTACGTAAATTCCGAAGAGTTCACAAATGATTTCATCAATTCAATTCGGGATGACGAGGGCGCAAGCTTCAAGCAGACCTATCGCAACGTGGACATCCTGCTCATTGACGACATCCAGTTCCTCGCGAATAAGGATGCCACCCAGGAAGAGTTCTTCCATACCTTCAATGCGTTGCACAACCACAACAAGCAGGTAGTGATTACCTCCGATCTGCCTCCGAAACAGCTACAGGGCTTCGAGGACCGGATGCGTTCCCGCTTCGAATGGGGTCTACTCACGGATATTCAGCCTCCGGAGCTGGAAACACGTATCGCCATCCTGCGTAAAAAGGCAGATGCCGAGAACCTGTCCGCACCCAGTGACGTCATGGAGTACATCGCTTCCAGGATCTCTACAAATATCCGCGAACTGGAGGGCGCCCTGATTCGGGTGACGGCGTTCGCTTCCCTGAATAATCAGCAGGTTGACCTGACGCTGGCGGAAACCGTGCTGAAGGATCTCATCAGCGAAGACGGCGCGCAGGAGATCACTCCCTCCACCATCATCAAACAGACCGCCGAGTATTTTGGTTTGACTATTGACGAGCTGAACAGCAAGTCGCGAACGCGTACTTTGGTCACCGCGCGACAGATCGCCATGTACCTGTTGCGGGAATTGACCGACATGTCGCTTCCTAAGATCGGTGCGGAGCTGGGCGGACGTGATCATACGACGGTGATCCACGCCGATCGCAAAATCCGCGAACTCATGGCTGAACGTCGTGCCATCTTCAACCAGGTCACAGAGCTAACTAACCGCATCAAACAGAGCCAGCGCGAACATTAGGACCGAAAACCACAGCTGTGGATAGATTTGTGGATGAACTGGTGACAGCTCCTGAGTTCTCTGCGGATAACTCAGGGGGTCGCTGTGGATCTAAAAAATCGTGAAACTGAGTATCAACACCTTCGTGGAACTGAGTTCCACTTGAAACCACAGACTGTTCACATGCACAATCTGGGTTCGATCTGCCCTTTAATCGGTTATCCACAGGATCCACAAGGGTTATTAACACTCCCCCTTTAAACCCTTAGGCCTTCAAATAACGAGTCCTTGTTCCCCCGACCTATTCCTCTCACCGAACACCAAGATCAGCTGTCGCTGATGTCGGAGACATTCTGGACAACGCAGGAACCTCGTGACATCACATCGAGCCACTTACCGGAGCGATCAGCTTTTCTCGATGAGAGCAATAGCTCTAAACATGGCAAGATTGACCTTGCTCCGTGGTTCGTTGTCTATGCTTAAGAACTCGGTAGAGATTGACCTCAAAGGCTTGCTGGCAAGCTAGTGCGCTCCGAAAGGCGGATTGATTCGTGAAGTTCAGCGTTGAAAAGGATGTGTTGGCTGAAGCCGTGTCCTGGACCGCTCGGTCTTTGTCGCAGCGTCCGCCGTCGCCGGTCCTAGCCGGTATTTTGCTGACCACCAATCAAGGAATGGTTCGGCTTGAGGGATTCGACTACGAGATCTCCTCGCATATCCAAATTCCCGCTGACATTTCCGAAGAAGGCTCGATTCTCGTTTCGGGACGCCTCCTGGCGGACATCACCCGAAGTTTGCCTCAGTCCACCGTGACGATTGAAACCGAAGGGTCAAAGATCACGGTGACCTGCGGTCGCTCACGGTTCCATCTGGCAACGATGCCGGTGGATGAATACCCTGAACTGCCCAAACTCCCGGAAGTCTCGGGAACCGTGGACGGTCAAGCTTTCGCCGAAGCAGTTTCACAGGTGATTGTTGCTGCCTCAAAGGACGACACCCTTCCGGTTCTGACCGGGATCAAGGTTGAAATTGAAAATGACCTGATAACGTTCCTGGCCACCGACCGTTACCGATTGGCCATGCGTGAGCTGCACTGGAAGCCGGCCCAGCCGGAAATCTCAACCTCACTGCTCATCAAGGCCAAAACGCTCAATGAAGTCGCCAAGACCTTGGCCTCAGCGGGAGAATTGAAGATTGCCATTGGCGAGAACGGCGAAATGGTCGGTTTCGAAAGCGCCAACCGGCGCACCACCTCGCTGCTGATCAACGGCGATTACCCCAAGATCCGCTCGCTCTTCCCCGAAAACACCCCGATTCATGCGACCGTGCGCACCAACGAACTCATTGAGGCGGTTCGCCGCGTCTCGGTGGTGGCCGAACGAAATACTCCAGTGCGCATGGCATTCACCGATGGACAGCTGACGTTGGATGCTGGAACCGGCGAAGACGCCCAGGCCGAAGAGGCAATCGAAACCCAGCTCTCGGGTGAAGACATCACCGTCGCCTTCAACCCCACCTACCTGGGTGAAGGGCTGGGATCCTTCAACACTGACTACGTGCGCTTCTCATTCACCAGTGCACCTAAGCCGGCAATGATGACCGGACAGGCCTCGGCCGAGGATGACGATCAGGACCAGTACCGGTATCTGGTCATGCCTGTGCGCCTTCCGAACGCGAACTAACTACCTTTGCGGTGGGGGCAGGCAGCCCTCACCGCTTTCATTTCAGGACTCTTGGTGTACATCTCGCAACTCTCCCTCACCGACTTTCGCTCCTACGCGCAAGCCGATGTGCGGTTGGCTCCGGGGATCAACGTACTGATCGGTCCCAACGGGGTCGGCAAAACAAATATCGTCGAGGCCGTCGGCTACCTCGCCACCTTGTCATCGCACCGGGTGAGCAACGATGCACCTCTGATCCGTTTCGGTGCCGAACGCGCCATTATCCGCGGAGCCCTGCATCGAGCCGAGCGCGTCACGTCGCTGGAGGTTGAAATCACCAGCGGAAAGGTCAACAGGGCGCGGATCAACCGCGCCAATCCGGTGCGGGCGCGGGAAATCGTGGGGATTGTTCGCACCGTACTGTTCGCCCCCGAGGATTTAGCCTTGATCAAGGGTGACCCGTCCAACCGCCGCAAGTTCCTAGATGATTTGTTGCTTTCCCTGCGCCCTGCGGAAGTGGCCACAAAGAACGACTACGAACGCATCGTCAAGCAGCGCAATGCGCTGCTGAAGTCGGTGCGCGGACGCACCACCCTCAACTCATCGCAGGAAGCAACCCTGCAGGCATGGGACCTGCAACTGGCCGCCATGGGCGCAAGGTTGATGCACGGACGGCTTCGGGTGCTGGAACTGCTCGAGCCCTACATGGCGGCGGCCTACGCCGACTTGGCCGACGGCGCCAAGAGCGCGAGCACCCAATACCTCAGTTCGATCAGTGGAGAGGGTCCGGAGGCGGAACTGGATCATTCGCAGTTGCCCGGCCTCACCCAGCAGCAGCTGCAGGAACAGCTGCTGCACATGGTTGAATCCAACCGGGACCGTGAGCTGGAGCGGGGGATCACCTTGTTTGGCCCGCACCGCGACGACGTGGCCTTGTATCTGGGCAGCACCCCGGCCAAGGGCTACGCCTCTCACGGCGAAACCTGGTCCTTTGCCCTGGCGCTGCGCCTGGCCGCCTACCGCGTGTTCGGCGATGACGACCCGCGTCCGGGATCCGGGCCGATCCTGATCCTCGACGACGTTTTCGCCGAATTGGATGCCACCCGCCGCGATCGCCTGGCCCATATTGTGGCCGGCGCGGAGCAGGTGCTGGTCACGGCGGCGGTGCCCGAGGATGTACCGCCCACGCTCAAGGGCAGTTTCTTCCAGGTCAGTCCGGGACACGTCGATGACGTCTGAGGAAGAGATTGACCCGGCCAAGGCACTGCTGAACCGGATGCGCCGTCTGGCCGAGGAACGCGGGGAAACCCGCATCGATGCCGCACGCATGGCCCGCGTGCAGCAGCGCCAGGCGGCACGCAAGTCTGGGGACAAGGCCCCCCGCAAGGCCGCCGATGGGGGCCGGGACCCCAGGGTCATTGGCGAAGTGATTTCCCGTTTGTCCAAAACCCGCGGCTGGGGAACCCAGGTGGCCGTGGGCTCGGTGCTCGGACGCTGGGAAGAGATCGTGGGTCCCGACGTGGCTGCCCACTGCAAGCCCGAGTCCTTTGCGGATACGGTGGTGGTGGTGCGCTGCGATTCCACCTCGTGGGCCACCCAGCTGCGGCTGCTGACCCACCAACTGCTCAAGCGCTTCGACGCGGAGCTGGGGCCAGGAATTGTCACCGTGATCAAGGTGCTGGGTCCCAACGCCCCCTCCTGGCGCCATGGCAGTCGTTCGGTCGCCGGCCGTGGTCCGCGGGACACCTACGGGTAGAAATTGCTGGCGTGCCATGTGGCGCTCTCACGCCCCCGGTGCATGCATCCCCCCTCAGTTGCGGTCCCCGAACCTCTTAGATGCAGGATTTTGTGCGTTTAGCGGCCTGTTTTGAGACGCCGATCCCAGCATTTTTCCATAAACCGGGTAGAATTGGTGTAAGTGTGCCCGCGCGGGAGTGTTGCGATTCATTCCGGTCAGGGCATAGGAACATGGCCGCGTCTTTCCGGATCAACCGGAAGCATCGGCCAGCGCATCAAAATTCGAGGAGTACGTAGCACCCGTGTCTACCGAAAACGCTTCACCGCAGGAGCCAGCGAACAGCCCCAGCTCCACGGAATCGATGTCTTCCAAAGTTGAACACACCTATGGAGCCCAGGACATCACGGTGCTCGAGGGCCTGGAGGCCGTCCGCAAACGCCCCGGCATGTACATCGGCTCCACCGGACCGCGCGGGCTGCACCACCTGGTCTATGAAGTCGTGGACAACTCTGTGGACGAGGCCCTGGCCGGGTACTGCGACACCATCGAGGTGACCCTGCAGGCCGATGGCGGGGTACGCGTGGAGGACAACGGCCGCGGCATCCCGGTGGACGTGCACCCCACCGAGGGCAAACCCACCGTTGAGGTCGTCATGACGATCCTGCACGCCGGCGGCAAGTTCGGCGGTGGCGGCTACGCCGTGTCCGGCGGCCTGCACGGCGTGGGCATTTCCGTGGTCAACGCGCTGTCCCGGCGCGTGGAGACCGAGGTCCGCCGTGAGGGCTACGCCTGGCGGATCTCCTTCGCCAACGGCGGGGTCACCCAGCAGGAGCTGACCCGGGGCGAGGAAACCCAGGAAACCGGCACCATCCAGACCTTCTACCCGGACCCGGACATCTTTGACACCACCGAGTTCGACTTCGAGACGCTGCGGGCCCGCTTCCAGCAGATGGCGTTCCTGAACAAGGGGCTGCGCATCCGGCTGACCGACGAACGGGTGCTGCACACCGAGGACGCGCTGGAGGACGACGAGGCCGGGCAGGACGCCGACCCCAAGCCCCGCGTGGTGGACTACCTGTACGAAAACGGCCTGCTGGACTACGTCAAGCACCTGAACCAGGCCAAGAAGGTCGAGCTGGTGCACGATGAGGTCATCGCCTTCGAGGCCGAGGACACCGAACGCGGAATCAGCATCGAGGTGGCCATGCAGTGGACCACCGCGTACGCCGAATCGGTGCACACCTACGCGAACACCATCAACACCCATGAGGGCGGCACCCACGAAGAGGGCTTCCGCGCCGCGCTGACCAGCCTGATCAACCGCTACGCCCGGGAAAACAAGATCCTGCGCGAAAAGGACGACAACCTCACCGGCGACGATGCCCGCGAGGGGCTGACCGCGGTGGTCTCGGTCAAGCTTGCCGAACCGCAGTTCGAGGGGCAGACCAAGACCAAGCTGGGCAACTCGATTGCCCGCGGCTTCGTGCAGGGCGTGGTCAACGATCAGCTCGGCGACTGGTTCGGGCGCAACCCGGGCTCGGCCAAGGACATCATCCGCAAGGCCCAGCTGGCCTCCCAGGCCCGCGTCGCCGCCCGCAAGGCGCGTGACAACGCCCGGCGCAAGTCCCCCATGGAGTCCTTCGGCATGCCGGGCAAGCTCTCGGACTGCTCCTCGAAGAACCCCGAGGAATGCGAGATCTTCATCGTCGAGGGTGACTCGGCCGGCGGTTCGGCCAAGCGCGGGCGGGACCCGCACACCCAGGCGATCCTGCCGCTGCGCGGCAAGATCCTGAACGTGGAGCGCGCCCGCCTGGACCGCGCACTGGGCAACGCCGAGGTGCAGGCGATGATCACCGCCTTCGGCACCGGCATTGGCGAGGAATTCGACATGGCCAAGCTGCGCTACCACAAGATCGTGCTGATGGCCGACGCGGACGTGGACGGCCAGCACATCACCACGCTGCTGCTGACCCTGATCTTCCGCTTCATGCGCCCGCTGATCGAACAGGGCTACGTCTACCTGGCCTCCCCGCCGCTGTACCGGATCAAGTGGTCCAACGCGCCGCACGAGTTCGTCTACACCGACAAGGAACGCGACGACGCGCTGCTGGCCGGGCAGGCCGCAAACAGGCGCCTGCCCAAGGACAACGGCATCCAGCGCTACAAGGGCCTGGGCGAGATGGACTACTCGGAGCTGTGGGACACCACCATGGACCCCGAACACCGCACCCTGCGCCAGGTGGCGATGGACGACGCGGCCGCCGCCGACGAGGTGTTCTCCGTGCTGATGGGCGAGGACGTCGAATCCCGGCGCAGCTTCATCCAGCAGAACGCCAAGGACGTGCGCTTCCTGGACATCTAGTCCCAGGCGCGCTCCGCGCAGACACTTCGCCGCATGACGGCGTGACTACCTAAAAGCTTGACTTACCCAAAGGGATGAAATGAGCGACGAGCAGACTCCTGGCAGCGAACCGGTCGACGGGGAGATCGTGGCCGACGGCGGCGACGTGCTGGACCGCATCGACCAGGTTGACTTGCAGACCGAAATGCAGCGGTCCTACCTGGACTACGCTATGGCCGTGATCGTCGGGCGTGCGCTGCCCGACGTGCGCGATGGGCTCAAGCCCGTGCACCGGCGCGTGCTGTACGCGATGTACGACGGCGGCTACCGTCCCGAACGCGCCTACAACAAGTGCGCCCGCGTGGTCGGCGAGGTCATGGGCCAGTACCACCCGCACGGCGACAGCGCGATCTACGATGCGCTGGTGCGCCTGATCCAGGATTGGGTGATGCGCTACCCGCTGGCCCTGGGCCAGGGCAACTTCGGCTCCCCGGGCAACGACGGGGCCGCCGCCCAGCGTTACACCGAAACCAAGATGGCCCCGCTGGCCATGGAAATGGTCCGGGACATCAACGAGAACACCGTTGACTTCCAGGACAACTACGACGGGAAGAACCAGGAGCCGGTGGTCCTGCCGGCCCGCTTCCCGAACCTTCTGGTCAACGGTTCCTCGGGCATCGCGGTGGGCATGGCCACCAACATTCCGCCGCACAACCTGCGCGAGGTCGCCGAGGGTGTGCAGTGGTACCTGCAGAACCCGGAGGCCTCCCGCGAGGAGCTGCTGGCCGCGCTGATGCAGCGCATCAAGGGCCCGGACTTCCCGTCCGGATCGATGATCCTGGGCACCAAGGGCATCGCCGACGCCTACCGCACCGGCCGCGGTTCGATCACCATGCGCGCGGTGGTCAACGTGGAGGAAATCCAGGGCCGCACCTGCCTGGTGGTCACCGAACTGCCGTACATGGCCAACCCGGACAACCTGGCGATGAAGATCGCCGACCTGGTGCGCGACGGGAAGATCTCGGGCATCGCGGACATGCGCGACGAGACCAGCGGCCGCACCGGCCAGCGCCTGGTGATCATCCTGCGCCGCGATGCGGTGGCCAAGGTCGTGCTGAACAACCTCTACAAGCACACCGAGCTGCAGTCCAACTTCTCCGCGAACATGCTCGCCATCGTCGACGGGGTGCCGCGCACCCTGCCGCTGGACGGATTCATCCGCCACTGGGTCACCCACCAGATCGAAGTGATCGTGCGCCGCACCCAGTACCGGTTGGCCAAGGCCGAGGAGGAAGCCCACATCCTGCGCGGGCTGCTCAAGGCCCTGGACGCGCTGGATGAGGTCATCGCGCTGATCCGCCGCTCCTCCACCACCGAGGCCGCCCGCGACGGGCTGATGGAGCTGCTGGACATCGACGAGGAGCAGGCCCGCGCCATCCTGGACATGCAGCTGCGCCGCCTGGCGGCCCTCGAGCGCCAGAAGATCCAGGACCGCCATGCGGAGCTGGAAACCATGATCACCGAGTTCAAGGCGATCATCGCCGACCCGGCCCGCCAGCGGGAGATCGTCTCGGAGGAACTGGCCGAGATCGTGGACAAGCACGGGGATGAGCGCCGTACCCGGATCCTGATGGGCTACGACGGGGACATGAGCGTCGAGGACCTGATCCCCGAGGAGGAGATGGTCGTGACCATCACCCGCGGCGGCTACGTCAAGCGCACCCGGATCGACAACTACCGCTCCCAGGCCCGTGGCGGCAAGGGCATCCGCGGTGCCAGCCTGCGCGGGGACGACGTGGTGGAACACTTCTTCGTCACCTCCACCCACAACTGGCTGCTGTTCTTCACCAACCACGGCCGCGTCTACCGCACCAAGTGCTACGAGCTGGCCGAGGCCAGCCGGGACGCCAAGGGCCAGCACGTGGCCAACGTGATGGCCTTCCAGCCTGATGAGCACATCGCCCAGGTGCTGGATCTGCGCACCTACCAGGACGCCGAATACCTGATGCTGGCCACCCGCGACGGGCTGGTGAAGAAGACCCGCCTGGAGGACTACGACACCAACCGCACCGCCGGGGTCATCGCGATCAAGCTGCGGGAGGGCGATGAGCTGGTCTCCGCCCAGCTGCTGACCCCCGAAGATGACGTGATGCTGGTCTCACGCAAGGGACAGTCGGTGCGCTTCACCGCCACGGACACCGCACTGCGCCCGATGGGCCGGGCCACCTCCGGGGTGACCGGCATGAAGTTCCGCGACGGGGACGAGCTGCTGGCCGCCGATGTGGTGCGTGATGAATCCTACGTCTTCACCGTCACCAACGAGGGCTACGCCAAGCGCACCGAAGTCTCCGAATACCGTGTGCAATCCCGTGGTGGCTTGGGCATTAAGGTAGCCAAGCTGAACGAGGAGCGTGGCGAACTGGTCGGCGCGCTGATCGTGGAGGAAAGCGACGAGGTGCTGGTGGTGATGCAGTCGGGCAAGGTGGTGCGTTCGGCCGTTTCCCAGGTCCCATCCAAGGGGCGTGACACCATGGGCGTGATCTTCGCCAAGCCCGGCAAGAAGGACCACATCATCGCGGTGGCCAAGAACTCCGAGGAAGAGCTCGAAGAGAACTTGGAGGAAAGTGCAGTACCGTTGAACCCAGAAAATACGACCACTGAATCATCCGAGGACGATCACACCCCCACCGAGGGCACCGCGGATGAAAGCACTGACGGAGGTAACGCATGAGTACACCATCGACGCCTCGCCCGAGCGGTAATGGTGAATCAGGCAATGCGACACCACGGACCACTCAGGTGAAACGGCCGGCGCAGGGCACCGCCCCGCGCGGCAACCAGCCCCGTCCGGCGGCCCGCCCGGGCACCGGCACCG